>JAKFUJ010000056.1 GCA_021732805.1 Betaproteobacteria bacterium
GTCGAGTTCTATACATTGGTCCGGGGAGACAGCGAATGACCGTCGCCGGGACTGAATTGCGCCACGGCGGGTTCGCCAATCCGGTGTCCGACAGCCAGCAGGTGTTCCGCGCCGCGCTCGATGCCCTGGCGCGCCCCGGCAGCATCGAAACCATCACGGTTGAAAGCGAAGCCCCCGCGGCACTCGCGCCGGCGACTGCCGCGCTGCTGCTGACGCTGCTCGACTTTGAAACCCCCGTGTGGTTGCAGTCACCGGACCCGGAAGTCGAGGCTTTCCTGCGCTTTCATTGCAGTTGCCCGTTGACCCGCGATCCCGCCGCCGCCCGTTTCGCGCTGCTGACCAATCCGGCGCAGGCGCCGGCGATTGATGCATTCGAACAGGGCAGCGCGGAGTATCCGGATCGTTCAGCAACACTGATTCTGCAGGTCGAACAGCTAGTCACCGATGCCGGCATGCGTTTGTCCGGCCCGGGCATTGCCGATTCATGCCAGTTGCACGCGTCCCCGCTCCCGGCAGATTTCCACCGACAGGCATTGGCCAATCAGCGGCGCTTCCCGCGCGGCGTCGATTTTTTCCTGTGCAGCGGCAACCGGCTTGCCGCGCTGCCGCGAACCACCGTCACGAAGTCCTGAACATGTATGTCGCAGTCAAAGGCGGGGAACAGGCCATCGAGCAGTCATGGCGGCTGCTCGATGAAACCCGGCGCGGCACGAACAGCGTTCCGGAGCTCACGCTGCAGCAGATCGAACAACAACTGGGCCTGGCAGTGGATCGCGTGATGACCGAAGGCTCGCTCTACGACCGCGAACTCGCCGCGCTGGCGATCAAGCAGGCCCAGGGCGATCTGCCTGAAGCGATATTCCTGCTGCGCGCGTATCGTACCACGCTGCCGCGGTTCGGCGCGACGCAGGCGATCGACACCGCGCACATGACGCTGAAGCGCCGCATCTCGGCGACGTTCAAGGATCTGCCCGGCGGGCAGGTGCTGGGCGCAACTTACGATTACACCCAGCGTTTGCTGGACTTTGAACTGGCCAGGCCGCGCCGCCGCAAAACGGATCGTGCGCCGGCGGAAACCTCTGCGCCACTGAACACCGCCATGCCCCGCGTCACCGACCTGCTCGGCGACGAAGGCCTGATTGAATCCGAAACGCCGCTGCCCGGCGATCCGGAACCGCGCGACCTGACGCGTGAGCCAATCAGTTTTCCGGCTGATCGGGCGACACGTCTGCAAAACCTCGCGCGCGGCGACGAAGGTTTTCTGCTCGCGCTCGGTTATTCGACGCAGCGCGGATATGCCAATTCGCATCCTTTCGCCGCTGAAATCCGCCACGGCATGCTCGCCGTTGAAATCGAACCGGAAGAGCTGGGGTTCGCCATCGCCATCGGCGAGATCGACGTCACCGAATGCCAGATGGTCAACCAGTTTCACGGATCGGCCACCGAGCCGCCGCAATTCACCCGCGGCTACGGCCTGACTTTCGGCAACTGCGAGCGCAAGGCAATGGCCATGGCGCTGGTCGACCGCAGCCTGCGCGCCGACGAACTCGGTGAAACCGCAGCCAGCCCGGCGCAGATGCAGGAATTCGTGCTGTATCACAGCGACAGCGTCGAGGCTTCCGGTTTTGTGCAGCATTTGAAATTGCCGCATTACGTCGATTTCCAGTCGGAGCTGGAGCTGGTGCGCAAGCTGCGGCGGGAGCGCGCGCAATGACCACGGCTGCCGGTTACAACTTCGGTTATCTCGACGAACAGACCAAACGCATGATCCGCCGCGCGCTGTTGAAGGCGGTGGCGATTCCCGGTTACCAGGTGCCCTTCGGCAGCCGCGAAATGCCGCTGCCCTATGGCTGGGGCACCGGCGGCATCCAGGTCACTGCCGCCGTCATCGGCGCCGAGGATGTGCTCAAGGTCATCGATCAGGGATCGGACGACACCACCAATGCCGTCAACATCCGCCGTTTTTTCGCGCGTGTCACCGGCGTGCGCACCACCGAGCGCACCACTGAAGCCACGCTGATCCAGACCCGTCACCGCATACCCGAAACACCGCTGAAAGACGGGCAGATCCTCATTTATCAGGTGCCGATTCCGGAAATGCTGCGCTGGCTGGAGCCGCGCGAAGCGGAAACCCGCACCATGCACGCGCTGGCCGAATACGGCCTGATGCATGTCCGGCTCTACGAAGACATCGCGCAGCACGGACACATCGCTGCGACCTATGACTATCCGGTGGTCGTCAACGAACGTTATCTGATGCGGCCGTCACCGATACCGAAATTCGACAATCCGAAGATGCACCGCTCGCCGGCGCTGCAGTTGTTCGGCGCGGGCCGCGAAAAAAGAATTTATGCGGTGCCGCCCTATACCGCCGTGCGCAGCCTCGACTTCGAAGACCATCCATTCGAAGTGCAGCGCTGGGACGCGTGCTGCGCACTGTGCGGCAGCCGCGACAGTTTTCTCGACGAAGTCATTACCGACGACCGCGGCGGCCGCATGTTCACCTGCTCCGACAGCGATTACTGCCGCAACCGCCGCGAAGCGGGTCATGCGCCGGCAGTCACGGCCTCGGAGGTTTCTGCTTGAACGCCGGCGAACAGCCGTTGCTGCGGGTTGCGGGTCTCAACCGAAGCTACGGCTCGCGCGTCGCCTGCGCGGACATTGCATTCGAGCTGTATCCGGGTGAAATTCTCGCGGTGGTCGGCGAATCCGGCTCGGGCAAGACCACGCTGCTCAACTGCATCGCCGGCCGCTTGCGCCCGGATCGCGGCAGCGTCGAGTACGACATCCGCGACAGCGGGCTGCGCGATATCTGGCAACTGGCGGAAGCCGAACGCCGCATGCTCGCCCGTACCGACTGGGGTTATGTGCAGCAGAATCCGCGTGACGGCCTGCGCGCGGCAGTCAGCGCCGGCGCCAATATCGGTGAACGCCTGATGCTGGTCGGCGCCCGCCACTACGGTGCGATCCGTGAACAATCTGCCGGATGGATGGCGCGGGTGGAACTCGATGCCGAACGCATCGATGAACTGCCGACGGCGTTTTCCGGCGGCATGCAGCAGCGGCTGAACATCGCGCGCAACCTGGTGACGCATCCGCGTCTGGTGTTCATGGACGAACCCACCGCGAGTCTCGACGTTTCGGTGCAGGCACGGCTGCTCGACCTGTTGCGCAATCTCAGCGCGGAACTGCAGGTTGCCGCTGTCATCGTCACCCATGATCTGGCGGTGGCACGGCTGCTTGCGCAACGCATGCTGGTGATGCGCGGCGGCGTGGTGGTCGAGGACGGACTGACCGATCAGGTACTCGACGATCCGCAGCATCCCTACACGCAATTGCTGGTGACTTCGGTGCTGCGTGCGGCATGACAGAAAATATTATTAAAATCAATGGCTTATATAAGTCCTTCACGCTGCACAATCAGGGTGGCGTCCGCCTGCCGATTTTGCACGACGTATCGCTGAACGCAGAGCGCGGCGAGTGCGTGGCCATCAACGGCCCGTCCGGCACCGGCAAAAGCACGCTGCTGCGCTGCATTTACGGCAACTACCGCACGGCCCGGGGTTCGATACGCGTCAAGCGTGACCAGCAGTGGATCGATGTCGCCGCTGCCACGCCACGGCAGATACTGCAATTGCGCGCCGACACCATCGGTTATGTCAGCCAGTTCCTGCGCGTCATTCCGCGGGTGCCGGCATTCGACATCATCCTGGCGCCGATGCTCGCCGCGGGCATCGCCGTTGCCGCGGCCCGCGCGCGCGCAGCGGAATTGCTCGAACGTTTGCATATTCCTTCCCGACTTTGGACATTGCCGCCGGCGACTTTTTCCGGTGGCGAGCAGCAGCGCATCAATATCGCGCATGGTTTTTCGGTAACACGACCGGTGCTGCTGCTCGATGAACCGACATCGGCGCTGGACAGCGAAAACCGGATGGCAGTGATGCAGTTGATCCGCGAAGCGCGCGAGCGGGGCGTCGCCGTGCTCGGCATTTTTCATGATGCAGAGGTACGCGATGCCGTCGCCACACGGATCTTGGGCATCGACCTTCAGGGACAGCTTCGTGAGCAATGAGATCATCATTACCAATGCGCGGGTCATCACCCGCGAAACGGCATTCACCGGCACCGTCGGCATCAAGGCCGGCGAAATCAGCAGGATTGATGACAGCAACTGCAATCTGTCGCGTGCAGAAAACTGGAACGGCGACTATTTGCTGCCAGGTCTGGTCGAACTGCATACTGACAATCTCGAAAAACATCTGATGCCGCGGCCCAAGGTGCGCTGGCCCGAGTTGCCGGCGCTGATGGCGCATGACGCGGAGATCGCTGCGGCCGGCATCACCACGGTGTTCGATGCGTTGGGGGTCGGCGACGTCGATGCCCAGGCCCTGCGTTCTCAAGACATGACGGTGCTGATTGACGGACTGGATGCGGCGGAACGCGACGGCATGCTGCGCGCAGATCATCGCCTGCATGTGCGTTGCGAACTGCCGGCGGAAAATGCGGTGCGGCTGTTTGAGCCGTTCGCTGACCACCGCCGGGTCGGTCTGCTGTCGCTGATGGATCACACGCCGGGTCAGCGTCAATGGATGAACATGGATCACGCCCGCACTTATTACACCGGGAAAAAGGGCTGGAGCCAGGAAAAATTTGACGGCGTGGTCGCCGAATCCCGCGAGCTGCAGGCGCGTTATTCGGAGCCGCACCGGCGTTATTTTGTCGAGCACGCCCGACTACGCAATATCCCGCTGGCCAGCCACGATGACACCACACCGGAACATGTCGCACAGGCACGGTCCGAAGGCATCAGCATTTCCGAATTCCCGACGACCATGGAAGCCGCGCGCAGTGCACAAGTCAGCGGTCTGGGCGTGGTGATGGGCGCGCCAAACATGGTGCGCGGCGGCTCCCACTCGGGCAATGTCGCAGCCTTGGACTTGGCACGCGCCGGTCTGCTCGACGCTTTTTCCTCGGATTACGTACCGGCCAGCCTGATGCATGCGGCATTCCTGCTGGTGGATCAAGCGGGCTTCAGTGTGCCGGCGGCTATCGCCACGGTCAGCGTAAATCCGGCGCGACTGGCACGGCTCGACGACCGTGGCGAAATCGCCGGCGGCAAACGCGCTGATTTCTGCCGGGTGCGGATGATCAGCGGTTTGCCGAAAGTCATGGCCACCTGGTGTGGCGGGCAACGCGTCGTGTGACGATTTACAGCAGCATCGACAATGCTGCGATCAAAGTTCCGAGCACTGCGCCGACCAGCACGTCGCTCGGATAGTGCAGCCCCAGCACCACCCTCGACACCGCGATCAGCAGCGTGAACGGCACCAGCACCCAAGCCAGACCCGGGTAATACGCCAGGGCCACCAGCGTGAAAGCGAACGCGTGCAGGGTATGCCCGGACGGAAAACTCAGGTTGTCCAGCGGCGTGGCGAAATGTTCTATGCCGGCATGTGATTGATAGGGGCGCGGCCGCAGCGTGCGTTTTTTCAGCCATTTGTAAACAACAGTGCTCACCACGCCAACACCAACCAGATGCAATACCGGCGCCACCGCGGCATCGCGATCGCGCACCAGCAGGAATGCCATCAGCGCATACCAGGCAATGCCGTCCCCAAGCACACTGACGCAGCGAAACAGCAATCGCCAGCTGACACGTTGGCAGATACGATTGAAGCGCAGGCAGACCCGCAGATCCCAGAGGCTGATACGTTCAAGCGACAGACGCTCAGGCAACAACATGGGTTCCGATCGCATGCGGGAAAATTTCCATCGTCAGTCTCAGCAAGGCCTGTTCGAATTCGGCAACGATGTACGACCAGTCGAGTTTTTCAGTAGTCGCACGAGCACGTTCCCCCAGCGCCCTGACCCGCGGCCCGGCGTTGGCCAGCGCGGCGGCAGCCTGCGCATAATCCTCTGCGGCGCCAAACGGCGCCAGAATGCCGTTTTCGCCGTGGCGGATATGCTGTTGGGCTGCGGCGTAATCGTAAGCAACAACGGCAAGTCCGCTGGCCATCGCCTCGACGGTCACATTGCCGTAGGTTTCGGTGACACTCGGAAACAGGAACACGTCTGCCGATGCGTAATGCGCGGCAAGGTCGTCGCCGATGCGCATGCCGGCAAAAATCACATCGGGATTTTCCCGCTCGAGTCGTGCGCGCTCGGGTCCGTCGCCAACCAGCACCAGGCGCAGCCGCGGCTGCAGTTCGCGCATCAGTTTGTACGCGCGCAAGGTCAGCGCCAGATTTTTTTCCGGGGCGAGCCGTCCCACTGACAACACCACCAGACCGGTACCTGGCACGCCCCAAGTCTGGCGCAACGCGATGCTGCGCCGCTGCGGATTGAACAATGCGGTATCAACGCCGCGTGCAACGACTTCGAGATTACGGAAACCCAGCGCTTTTAGTTCCTCGCGCAGGCTTTCGGTCGGAACCAGCGTGCTCAGCGCCTTGTTGTGAAATTTGCGCAGATAGGCGGTGATCGGCGTCTTCAGCCAGCCCACGCCGTAGTGCGCGCTGTAGCTGTGGAAATTGGTATGAAAGTCGGTCGAAACCGGGAGTTTCAGTTTCGACGCCGCAGCCAACGCCGACCAGCCCAGCGGACCTTCGGTGACCACATGCACGATGTCCGGCCGGTGTTTTGCCCACAAACGCAGCAGAGCCTGTTTCGCCGGCAGCCCAAGTTTCAATGCATCATAACGCGGTATCGGCACACCCCGTTGCAGCACTTCTTCAAACAGCGGTTGATCAGCCGGACGTTCCCCTGCATGCTGTCGCGGGCGGACCAGCTGCACGGTATGACCGCGTGACTGCAGCCCGGTGACGATGCGGCCCATGGTCATCGCCACGCCGTTGATTTCCGGCGGATAGGTTTCGGTAACCATCGCCACGCGCAGTTTGCGCACAGCCGCCGGGTAGTGCTGCAACACGATGTCCGCGCCGTCCATATGAGACAGCATCGTGCGGTTTCATTGCGAAATTCCGGTGAAACATTTATGAAATTTACGCGACAACTCAGGCAGTTGCGCTACATCGTTCTGACCGCTCTCGAACTCCGCCTGCAATCAACCGAACAGCACCAGCCCCCATACCAGCGGAACATTGATCAGTGACAGAAATACCGCGGCGCTGCCGATGTCCTTGGCGCGCTTGGCGAGGGCATGGTTCTCCAGCGAGATGCGGTCCACCGCAGCTTCCACTGCGGAATTCAGCAATTCGACGATCAGCACCAGCAGTACTGATGCAATCATCAAGGCTTTGCCAATACCCGTTGCAGGCATGAACAGGGCCGCGGGAATCAGCATCACGGCAAGAAAAACCTCCTGACGGAAGGCATCTTCATGGCGGAATGCCGCAGCCAGCCCGGCCATCGAATAAAAAAACGCGTTGTACACGCGTTTCAATCCGGTCTTGCCCTTGTGCGGGCTTTCCTCGGTGTGCATGGTATCCATTGACGAATTTTCCGTGGAACCGGACCATCAAATCCGGCACTGCAGGCGACGCCTGGATATCAGGCGCCGCAGGATTGCATTACTTCAACGCCGCCAGCGCGGCATCGTAATTCGGTTCCTGCTTGATTTCCGGAACCAGTTCGGCGTGCAGCACTTTGTTGTTTTCATCGAGCACGACTACGCCACGGGCGGTCAGGCCGCGCAGCGCACCGTCGGTGATGTCGACGCCGTATTTGCCGTGGAAATCACGGTTGCGGAATGTCGACAGCGTGAGTACATCATTGAGGCCTTCGGCGCCGCAAAAACGACCCATCGCAAACGGCAGATCGGCAGCAATCACCAGCACCACGGTGTTTCCGAGTTTGGTCGCCTCGGCGTTGAATTTGCGGGTGGAAGCCTGGCACACCGGCGTGTCCAGGCTGGGAACGATGTTCAGCACCTTGCGCTTGCCTGCGTAATCCTTGAGCCCGGTCTCCTTCAGGTCCTTCGCGGTCAGCGTGAAATCCGGCGCGCTGTCGCCTTTTTTGGGGAAGTTGCCGGCGACGGTGATCGGATTGCCGCCCAGGGTAACTGCTGCCATGTTGTTCTCCTTTGATGATCAAATAAATACGGATCGATGATTGAAGCTGCTGTTTTGAAGTTGCTATCGCACGCAATCCCGGATCACGACTTGCGCGCCATGTTATGGGATGCGGCTTTGGCTGCGTACTTGTATCACGAACCCGTGAAAAATCGAACCTCGGCAGGGCAGGCAGTTCTGCTGAGACCGCGTAACAAAATGACCTTTCCGAGGCC
>JAKFUJ010000131.1 GCA_021732805.1 Betaproteobacteria bacterium
CAACAGGATCGTGAATCACCAGCTTACCGCTCTCGCCGCCATAATTGGCAATCCAGTCTTCCAGCAGCTTCGCCTCCGCCGCCTTCGGATCCTTTTTCCAGGTCTCGGTGTTCTTCAGTTCCATCGCATACTCGACCATCAGCGCCTGAATCTCTTCTGCAGTTGCGTCGTGCGGCTTCTTGCATTTGCCGCACAGCCGCTTGGCCAGACGCTGCGCCAGAATACCCAGCAGCGCATCGGCGAAGTTGAAAGGATCCATGCCCATGTCGAGCAGGCGGATGATCGATTCCGGCGCACTGTTGGTATGCAGTGTGGCGAACACCAGATGGCCCGTCAGCGAAGCCTCAATGCCGGTGCCGGCAGTTTCCTTGTCGCGCATCTCACCAACCATGATGATGTCCGGATCAGCACGGAGGAAGGCTTTCATCGCCACGGCAAAGGTCATTCCGGCCTTCGGATTCATCTGCACCTGGCGCAGGCCTTTCTGCGTGATCTCGACCGGGTCTTCCGCGGTCCAGATCTTGGTGTCGGAGGTGTTCAGGTAACCCAGTACCGAATGCAGCGTCGTCGTCTTGCCGGAACCGGTCGGGCCGCACACGAAAAACAAGCCGTACGGCTTGGACACCACTTCCTTCAGCGTCTCGTTGTTGAATTTGGTCAGGCCGAGTTTATCGAGCGGAATCGGTTCACCGGCCGCCAGTATCCGCATCACGATATCTTCGACGCCGCCGGCGGACGGGATGGTCGCCACCCGCAGTTCGATGTCCAGCGGTCCGAATTTCTTGAACTTGATCTTGCCGTCCTGCGGCCGGCGGCGTTCGGAAATGTCCAGATCGCACATGATCTTCAGGCGCGCCGCAAGCGCGCTGCGGTAACTCGCCGGCACCTGGATATAGGGCTGCAGTGAACCGTCGCGGCGGAAACGGATTTCGGTCTTAGCCTTGCCGGGATAGGGTTCGATGTGAATGTCCGATGCGCCCATCTGGTAGGCATCGATGATGATCTTGTTGACGAGTTTGACCAGTTCGTTATCTGCCGCGGCAGAGGCCACGTCATCACCGCCGGTGCTATCCCCTTCTGCATCGTCATCCAGCGTGCCGAGCATGTCTTCGATGTTGCCGGAATCCTCAAACCCGGTGCCTGCGCCGAACATCTGATCCAGCGTGCTGACAAACTCGGTGTTGGTGGTGACACGGTAGACAATTTTGCTCTTCGGGAACACATTGCTGACCATCCGCGACGCCTTGACCCGCTCCGGGTCGGTGGTCATCACGACAATGCCGTCCTTGGTTTCGTCCAGCGGCACCCACTGATTAGTCTGGCAGAACTCGCGGTTCATGTTTTTCATCAGATCCGGCGGCTTGATGCGATCCTGCTTGAACGGCTCGTAGGGCACGCCAAAATAGGTTCCGAGCGCATCACCCAACGCCGGCAGCTTGACCTGGAATTCGTCTTTCAGCACCACTTCAACGTCGAGGTTCTTGCGCCGTGCCGAGCGCTGGGCGAGTTCCAGTTCCTCGCCTGAAATCACTGCGTTGGTGACCAGCCCGTCGTACTTGCTGCGCACCTGCATCATCGGGCCCTGGCGCTGGCGGAATGCGATAGCCAGCGTTTCGGTCAACGAAAACACACCCTCTTCCATCATCGGCGGGAAAGGATTGCCGGACTTGTTGTTGATGATCTGCACAACACCGATCAGATCCTTGCTTTTGGACTCCATGACCGGCGCCACCAGCATCTGCTTGGTGCGATAACCGGTCTTGGCGTCGACCGCTTTCAGAAAATTGAGTTGCGCGCTGTAAGCCTTGAGTTCTACATCGTCATAGACATCACGGATATTGACGACACGCTTGTTGGCAGCAACAAAGCCGGCGATGGACTGCTCATTGATCGGCAGCTTGATGTCCTTGAATGAAGTCAGCCCCGTCTTGACCTTGGATATGATCGAGCCCTTGTCTTCGCTCAGCAGATAAATGGTCAGGCGGTCGGCATTGAACAGGGTGCACAGCTCCTGCGACATCTCGAGGATGATCTCGTCGATGTTCTTGGTCGCGTGGATCTTGTTGGTAACCGCCTGCAGTTTCTGCTGGAAACTCACTTTTTCAGCAAGATTGTCTGCCGCTGCTGCCGGTTTACTCTGGAGTACTGTGCTCATGATTACCCCTCTGCTTCATTGCTGCTGTTACTGACATGACCTCCAAGGGCCATGCCGGACTCAGAATTCAAAAACCTGCTTCTGCTCAAGCATGCGCAACTGGCGCTGCGGCACCCGGGCCATGATCTGCTCCATGATCAATTCCGCTTCCCGCGGTTTGAAGTGTGTCACATAAATGGCCGGATCCAGTTGCAGTTTGGCCAGTTCCACCGCCAGCAGTTCCGGGCACAGGTGCTTGGAGATTATCGCAAGTTCCCGCTCCGAGTCCGACAAGGCTGATTCGATGATGATATACTTTAAGTTATTGATTTTATTGATATATTTCCATAGTTCGTCCTGACTTGTCGTATCTCCGGTGAAGATCAGGCTGGCGGCGCCGGAATCCAGATGAAATCCCACAGCCGGCACCACGTGATTTGCCGGCACCGGAGTGATGATCCGCCCGCCGCCGATGGGTACCGACTCTCCCACACGCACCGGCGAGTAGCGCAACAGCGGGGACTTCGCATCCGGTATCTGCCTGAAGTCCGGCCACAGCTTCCAGTTGAACAGATGGTCGCTGAGAATATCCAGCGTTTCCCGAATCGCATGCAGCGTGACCGGTTTGCTGCGCTGCCAGCCGACGGTGTCGAGCAGGAACGGGATCGAAGTCACATGATCGAGATGGGAATGCGTCAGGAAAATATGGTCGATGTTCGCCAGCTCCTGCAGCGACAGGTCGCCGACGCCGGTTCCGGCATCGATCAGCACATCGGCGTCCAGCAGCATCGAGGTCGTACGCAGATCACCGCCGATGCCGCCGCTGCAGCCGAGAATGCGCAGTTTCATTACTTGGTCTCGAACTTGTGCACACCGTTCCAGCCTGCATCCGGCGGATTGGCGCGATACCCGGCGATGCGCTCCAGAAATACATCGTAAAGATAGGGCTTCACTGAAACTTTCTTGAGATTGATCAACTGCAGTTCCGCCTTGTCCCAGTCCTGGGCACGATAAAAGCGCAGTGCCTGATTCCAGAGTTTGATCTCGTCAAGCCGGGTTTGTTCCACTGCACCTTCCAGCCCGAAGGGCTCGAAGATCGCCACCGGCTCGTCCTTGCCCTTGACCTGCACCAGGTCGATTTCGCGCAGCACGATGCCGGTGATGCGTTTTTTGGTGGGTTCGCCGATGATGATATCGGCGCCGTATTGCTTGGTAATGCCTTCCAGCCGCGAGCCCAGGTTCACCGCATCACCCATCACGGTGTAGGCCTTGCGGATTTTCGAACCCATGTCGCCGACGCGCATCACCCCGGAGTTGACACCGATGCCGATCGCAAACGGCGGCCAGCCCTTTTCACTGAATTTCTGGTTGAGCACTGCTGCCTGCTTCATCATGTCCAGCGCGGCGAGCACGCCATTCTGCGCATGATTGGGATCAGCTACCGGCGCCCCCCAGAACGCCATGATCGCGTCGCCGATGTACTTGTCCAGCGTGCCGCGATGGCCTTCGCGGATCACCATGCTCATCGTGGTCAGATAATCATTGATGTACAGCGACAGGTCATCCGGAGACAGACTCTCCGAGATGGTGGTAAAGCCGCGCACATCGGAAAACAGCACCGTGAGATCTTCGGCGCGCGGCGCCATGTTGAACTGCTCGGGATTCAATGCCATCTGCTCGACGAGCTCCGGCGGCACGTACTGCCCGAACAGGCTGGTAATCAACCGCGTGCCGCGGGCTTCGACCAGGAAGCCGTAGGCCATGTTGAACGTGAACAATATGAGAACCAGCAACACGCCCGAAGCCAGCGGCAGCACCAGATTGCCCCAATGAAATACCACCAGATTGGCGCCGACCACGCCCAGCAGCACCAGCGCAGTCACCAGCATGGATTTGAAAGGGGTCAACCGGGGCAACAACAACGTCAGCACAACCCCGGAAAGCAGCAACAGCAAGAACTCGGCGCCGACGACATACGGCGGCCGCTGCTTGATGTTGCCGTCGAGAATGCCGCTGATCAGGTTGGCATGGATCTCCACTCCGGGATAAACCGGATCCACCGGCGTCGCCCGCAAATCGAGCAAGCCTGGCGCCGTGGTGCCGATCAGCGCGATCTTGCCGCGCAGTTCCTCGACGGGAACGCGTTCGTTCAGCACATCAACCAGCGAGTAATACCGGTAACTGCCCTTGCTGCCGCGATAGGGCACCAGCGCCGCTGCCTGGAAATCGACGGGGATCTCGAACGGCCCGGACTTGATCCACTCGAGCCCGCTGTAGTCGGTGGTGCCATCCTGACTGACCACCGGCACCACCGGCGGCCGGTCATGAACCGCCCGTACCATCGCCAGCGACAGCGGTTCATAATACGCGCCGGCGTGTTCAACCAGTATCGGCACCCGCCGCGTAATGCCGTCCTGATCCGGCAGCGGATTGATATGTCCCGCGCTGCTGGCGGCACTCTGCAATCGCTCCAGGTTTGCGGTATAGCCCGACCATGAGGTGACACCGACCCTACGGTTTCCGAAAGCCCCGACCGGTAGCACCGGCGGCGGCAGCATGCCTTTTTTGGTGGTGTTGGCAGCGTCGTCGCTGAGCAGCACGTGACCGAGCACGACCGCTCGCCCCTTCATCTTGCTGGCGAATATGTCGTCGTATTCCAGTTGCGGCCGCACCTGGTCGAGCACCGACTGGAATTGCGGAACTCCTTTTAACTCGCGTTTTCCCAACCGCTCCAGCACCCGAATGCCGGAAGACTCATCGCGCTCGGCAAACACCACGTCAAAACCGACGACTGCGATACCGTACTTGTCGAACAGTTTGTCCAGCAGCAGCGCCAACCGGTCACGCGGCCATGGCCAGCGGCCTTCGCCGCCATTTTCCTTTTCCTGCAGGCTTTTTTCGTCGATGTCGAGAATGACGACACGGGGATCAACCGTGCGCGGCATCGTCAACCGCAGCCGTGTGTCATAAACAATCGCTTCCAGGTTTTCGAGCAGCGGGACGCGAAAAAGATGAACCGCATGCGCAAGAAACATGGCGACTATCGCGATGCCTATGGCTATGCGAGCAAAATATTTTTTCACGCTGTCGTCCTAATGCGCCCCTGCATCGGCAAGGCAATGAAAGTTATGGCGCACATGCGAATATGCACCGGCCCGTGCCGCCCCATGCACTGCGGGCACTCGCAAAAAGCCCGCTCAAGCATTCTTATTTCTTTATGAAAAACTCCATCTTCACCCCGGCCAGCTCTATCACGTCATGATCCTGCAGGGGTTGCGCCTGGGCATCAATCATCCTGCCGTTGATCACCGGAAACTTCGCACCTTCGACATGAGTGATGAAGTAACCCTGGGGGCGACGGGTAATCACCGCCACCTGTAATCCGGGTTTACCCAGCGTTGTCAGGTTCTTGACCAGATCCAGTTCCCTGCCCGCACTGGGGCCGGTCAATATCTGGACTGCAGCCAGCGGATGTCCTTCAGCAGGTTTGGCCGGGGCCGCCGGCGCGGCAACTGCAGCAGGCGCTGGTGTTGCCGGCCTGGCGGGCGGCATCGAGCGCGGCGTGGGCGGGGGCATTGAAGGTTTGGGCGCCGGGGCCGGTTCATTGGCAGGCTTGGGCGCAGCGGAAGCTTTCGGCGGCGCGCGCAAAATCATCGTTTTCTCGAAATCCTCACCGGCGGCCTGGCCTGCTGCTGGAGCGTCGGCGACGTATTTCAGCTTGTATTTGCCGATTTCGATGACGTCATTGTTCTGCAGGATGTGCTTCTTGATCGGGTTGCCATTGACTAAAGTCCCGTTGGTGGAACCCAGATCCTCCAGGAAGGAGTCGTTGAGTATGGTAACGATGCACGCATGCTCACCGCTGACCGCCAGATTTTCGATCTGGATTTCGTTGGAGGGCTTGCGCCCGATCAGAATCCGCTCCTTGTCGAGCGGAACCTCGCGGATCATCGAGCCTTCGAGTGAAAGTATCAACTTCGCCATAGTAGTATCCCCGTTGCTTATCTGAACCAGGACTTCAACCGGTCAACCAAACCAGCGCGGGCCGGGAAACTCTTCAGCACTCGCACCAGAATAACCGAAACATTGTCACGCCCGCCATTGTCATTGGCCTGCTGCACCAGTTGCTCTGCCGCCAGGGGCAGATTGGCCTGCAGCGAAGCCAGCGTCAATTCCATATCCTCGTCAGTTACCATGTCGTTCAGACCGTCCGAACACAGCAGGTAAATATCGCCGGGCAGCACCGGATAGCTGTGAACCTCGGCTTCGACCTCCGGGTCAATGCCCACCGCGCGCGTCACCAGATTCTTGTTCTGCGAATGCCGCGCCTGTTCCTTGGTAATCAGGCCGCTGTCGATCTGTTCCTGCAGCAGAGAATGATCGCGGGTCACCTGTTCAAGCTTGTTGGCGCGAAACCGGTACAGTCTTGAATCGCCGATATGGCCGACCACCAGCGAGTTATCGTGCCACAGCGCAACTACCAGGGTGGTGCCCATGCCGGCATACTGCGACTGGCTCTGCGCCGCCTGGAAAATTGCACTATTGGCGCGCACCGCATGTTCGCCGACCAGACGCTCCGCAGAGGCCACATCGAACTCATCATTGACCGTTGTCAGCGCCTTTTTCAGCTCTGAGCCGATCATCGCCACGGCAATTCCGCTGGCCACTTCACCGGCATTGTAGCCGCCCATGCCGTCGGCCAGAACAGCCACGCCGACAGCAGCATCGGCGGATATGCTGTCCTCGTTATGCGAACGCACCATGCCCGGATGGGTGGCGGTTGCAATTTCGATGACGCTGGACAGATCGTTCATTCCGTGCCTCAGGGTGCCGCGGTATCAACTTTGGGTTTTGCAGCAAGAGTTCCGAGACACAGCCGGATCGCCTTGGCCATCTGCTCGCCGTTCTGGTAGCGCTGGTCAGGATCCTTGGCCAGCGCCTTGTTGGTGATTGCCGCCACGCACGCCGGCAAATCCGGCTTCAGCTTGCGAATGTCGAGGTGGGGTTCGTTGGCGATCTTGAACATCAACTGCGCCATCGATTCGCCCTGAAACGGCAGAGCGCCGCTGAGCATCTGGTAGAGCATGACACCCAGCGAAAACAGGTCGGAGCGCCCCTCCACTTTTTTCCCGGCCAGTTGTTCCGGCGACATGTATGACGGGGTGCCGAGCACCATCCCGGTCTTGGTCTTGGAGGAGTCTGTCACCCGTGCAATGCCGAAGTCGGTCACTTTCGGCGTGTCGCTTTCCGGCTCGTACATGATGTTCGCCGGCTTGATGTCACGGTGCACGACGTTCTGCTGGTGGGCGTAGCCAAGGGCTTCGGCGACGCGGGCAACAATCGACAGCACCTGCGGCACCGGCAGCAAGGCGTCGGGTTTGGTAAACGGCGCCAGATCGCGGCCCTTCAGGAACTCCATCGCGATATACGCCAGATCATGTTCTTCGCCGGCATCGTAGATGGTCACGATATTGGGATGAGTCAGACGGCCTGCCGTTTCCGCTTCGCGGAAAAAGCGCTCCTTGACCTCGACCAGTTCATCGCCTTCAAACTCCTGCGACAGCGCCATGGTTTTGATCGCGACCACGCGGCCGATTTTCGGATCCTTGCCGAGGTAAACCACACCCATTGCACCCTTGCCGAGTTCCTTCTCGACCTGGTAGCGACCGAGCATCGGTTTTTCCATGCCGCCACCGGCAAGCATCATGGTGCCGCCGGGATGCCCCTGAGCGCCGCCAAGGATCACGGTCTCGGACAGCGCTTTGGCGCGGGTGAGCCGTTGTGCGAGATCGCGGAACTTGGGATTGAATTCCGCCATGTACTGGAACACCGACTCCGCCTTGTTGAATTGCCGCTTGCGCTCAAAATCCAGCGCCAGCGCATACAGGTTTTCCATCAGGGGATCCGCCAGCGGACATTGGCGGAACTTGTCCCAGGCCAGATCGAGCTGTCCCTGCGCCTGATAGGCAATGCCGAGCATGCGATTGGATTCGGCCGAATCGGCATCGGATTTTTCCTTGCCACGCTCGGTCACCAGGAAACGTTTGGTGGTC
>JAKFUJ010000354.1 GCA_021732805.1 Betaproteobacteria bacterium
TGGGCGCGCCCGACACCGTACCCGCCGGGAAAGTCGCGCGCAGCACGTCGATCGCGTTGAGCCCCGGCTTCAGTTTCGCTTCGACACTGGACACGATGTGCATCACATGCGAATAACGCTCAATGATCATCTGCTCGGTAACCTTGACGCTGCCGGTTACCGCAACACGTCCTGCGTCATTGCGCCCAAGATCAACCAGCATCAGGTGCTCGGCGCGCTCCTTGGCGTCCGCCAGCAGTTCCGTCGCCAATGCGGCATCTTCTTCCGGTGTCGCGCCGCGGCGGCGCGTGCCGGCAATCGGCCGCACCGTGACCACGTCGCCTTCCAGTCGTGCAAGAATTTCCGGCGAAGCGCCGACGACATGGAAATCGCCGAAATGGAAGCAGAACATGTACGGTGAAGGATTCAGCGCGCGCAGCGCCCGGTACAGCGACAGCGGCGAAGCGTGGAAAGGCTTGCTCATGCGCTGCGACGGCACCACCTGCATGATGTCGCCTTCGAAAATATATTTTTTCGCGCGCTCCACCGCCTTGTAATAGGCCGCTTCACCGAATCCGGATACCGCGGGCTCGGATCGGGTCGGCGCGCTTTCCGGCAGTTGCACCGGCGCGCGCAGTTTTTCAAGCAGCACCGCGAGGCGCGCACGGGCTGCGGCATGGGCACCGGGTTTGCCCGGCTCGGCATATACCACCAGCGACAGTTTGCCCGACAGGTTGTCGACGATGGCGATTTCCTCCGACACCAGCAGCAGGATGTCCGGCGTGCCCAGCTCGTCGCGTTTGTCGCTGCGTGCGAGCCGCTTTTCGATATAACGCACGGTGTCGTAGCCGAAATAACCGACCAGCCCGCCGCAAAACCGCGGCAAACGCGGATCAGTCGCGACCTTGAAGCGCTGCAGGTAGTTTTCAACGAAGGCCAGCGGGTCATCAACCTGCTCGCGCAATGTCTCAGCACCGTTGCGCACCTCGATGCAAGTATGGTCGCGCACTTCGATGCGGGCAGCAGCAGCGAGGCCGATGAAGGAGTAACGGCCGAAACGCTCACCCCCGACCACGGATTCCAGCAGATAGCTGTACGGCTGGTTGGCGAGTTTCAGGTAGATCGACAGCGGCGTGTCGAGGTCGGCAAAGGTTTCGAGCACCACCGGCACGCGGTTATAACCCGCGGCGGCGAGTCGATCGAATTCAGATTCAGTCATGTCTTGCTCCACAAATCATTACAAGTACGAAACAACAGCCCGGCAAAATACGATCAGCAACGCCAGTGCCGGCCATCGGCGGCAATTTCGGACTTCATGGAGCAGGTGGAAGGGGACACAATTAACCTTTTATAATCAACGAGATACACTCCGTCAGCGCGCCTACTATAGCATCAACATCCAGGCTCTGCACAGCCAGCCCCTCGTTGTAGCCGTAGGGCACGCAGAAAACCGGGCATCCCGCCGCGCGCGCCGCCTGTGCGTCATTCACCGAGTCACCAATCATCAGCATCTTCTCAGGCGCCACGCCAAACTGCGCGCAGGCATGCAGCAACTGCATGGGATCGGGCTTTTTGCGCGCCAGCGTGTCGCCGGAAATGGTCTGCGTAAAAAATGCGGCCATGCCCATGCGTTCCAGCAGCGGCAGCGTGAATGCGCCGGATTTGTTGGTCACGCAGGCCAGCGGGAAACCGCCGGTGCGGAATTGTTCCAGCCCTTCCATGACGCCGGGATACACCGTGGTGTAGCGCCCGTTGACCTCGGTATAAAAACGTTCGAACACCGGCAGCGCTTCTGCCATCGCCGCAGCGTCGGCATGGCCGTCAATGTCACGGGCCAGTGCACGCTCGACCAGCCGCGGGATGCCCTTGCCGACGAAAGTGCGCACAGTATCCAGCGGCAACGGGGCCTGGCCCAGAGCCTCCAGCATCAGGTTGGTCGCAGCGGCGAGATCAGGGATGGTATCGAGCAGGGTGCCGTCGAGATCAATCATCACGGCCTGCACGGCAATCGGAAACGTTTTTTTCATGATTCTGTTGCGGCAAACAGCGGCACGCGCGCGACTTGCCGGTCGTGAAGCCGCGCCTTCAGGAAATTCAGGATTTGGCAAGCGCTGCGCGCATCGCCGCGATGGTGGCCTTGTAGTCCTTGGCGCCGAATATCGCCGAGCCTGCGACAAAAGTATCCGCGCCGGCTTTGGCGATTTCTGCAATGTTGTCGGTTTTGACTCCGCCATCCACTTCCAGCCAGATGTCACGGCCGCTTTGATCGATGCGCTTGCGCACCGCAGCGAGTTTGGCCAGCGCGCCCGGAATGAACGCCTGTCCGCCGAAGCCGGGATTCACCGACATGATCAGCACCAGATCGATTTTGTCGATGACGTGATCAAGATAATCCAGCGGCGTCGCCGGATTGAACACCAGCCCGGCCTTGCAGCCGTGTTCCTTGATCAGGCTGATGGTGCGGTCGATATGCTCCGAGGCTTCCGGATGGAAGGAAATGATGTTGGCGCCGGCCCTGGCAAAATCCGGCACGATGCGGTCCACCGGCTTCACCATCAGGTGCACGTCGATCGGCGCCTTGACCAGCGGGCGAATTGCCTGGCACACCAGCGGCCCGATGGTCAGGTTGGGCACGTAATGATTGTCCATCACATCGAAATGGATCAGGTCGGCGCCGGCCGCAACCACCGCCTGAACTTCTTCGCCGAGACGGGCGAAATCGGCGGACAGGATGCTGGGCGCGAGGCGGTGACTCATGACGGATCCGGATCGTTGATGGTTGATAACAACGGGATGATTCTACCCGTTCCCGCCGTTTTCTACCTGCTCCCGCGTCCGCAGTCACACAGAACTTCCGTCAAGGCGCTGCGAGTGCGAGAATACGGGCATGACCGCAAACCAATATCACATCACCGTCACGCCACACGCGACCTACATCGCAGAGCAGTCAGACGCGGATGCCGGCCGCTACGCGTTTGCCTACACCATCACCATTACCAACACTGGCGAAAAACCGGCGCAACTGCTGAGTCGCCACTGGATCATCACCGACGCCAATAATCTGGTGCAGGAAGTCAAGGGCAAGGGCGTGGTCGGCGCGCAGCCCCGGCTGAATCCCGGTGAAAGTTTCGAATACACCAGCGGCTCTTTGCTGACGACTCCGGTGGGCACTATGCGCGGCACTTACCAGATGGTGGCTGACGACGGAACCGCGTTCGAAGCGGATATCCCTGAATTCACGCTGTCTGCGCCACGCGTACTGCACTAGATCTCACGCATCGCTTGATCAAGCAGCAGAAAAGCAGCGCTCAGGATTTGCCGGACTCATCCGTATCGTCATCATCCTTGCGCGGCCAGGTCAGCCAGACGATGCCGCCCAGCAGCGCCATCGCCGCCGCCGCCTCGATCAGGTACCACATCAATCCGCTCATTGCGTTCGAATCCGTTCCGTCAAATGTTGATGCAACGTTCCGACTGTAACAAATTACCGCAGGGCCTGAAGTTCGCAGCATTAGCTGTGATCGCCGTGGTGATCGCCGCCTGTCGCTCGACGCCGGAAAAACCCGTAACGCCACC
The DNA here is from genome assembly GCA_021732805.1 of Betaproteobacteria bacterium. Classification (GTDB taxonomy): domain Bacteria; phylum Pseudomonadota; class Gammaproteobacteria; order Burkholderiales; family SG8-41. The sequence goes on from JAKFUJ010000354.1 coordinate 3,556, forward strand.
ACCCGTTGCGCCGGTGCAGGCGCCGACCCCTGCGCCAGCACAACCCGCACCGCTGCCTCAACCTGCGCCGGCGCCTGCAACATCCATTACGCCGCCGCTTTCCGGTGCGCATCTGCGGCGCGGAAACTGGGCGGATTTACCGGGCTGGCGCAACGATGATCCTGCGACCGCCTGGAGTGCCCTGCAGGCAAGCTGCAATACGCTGCAGACACAGGAAGCCTGGCGGTCGGTTTGTACGGCAGTACAAACCACGCCTCGCCCCGACCGTGAAGCTGCACGGCGTTTTTTCGAACTGCATTTCACGCCTTACCAGTTGTTGCAGGCCGACGGCTCCACCGAGGGGCTCGCCACCGGTTATTACGAACCATTGCTGCGCGGCAGTCGCACGCCGACCGCGCGTTATCGGTACCCGGTCTACGGCGTTCCTGATGACTTGATCAGCGTTGATTTGCCGGCGTTCGGCGTCGAGTCCAGGGACCCAAAGCCGCGGGCGAGGCTCGACGGCAAACGCGTGGTGCCGTACTTTGACCGATCCCAGATCGAGTCCGGTGCAGCGCCGCTGCGCGGTCGTGAAATCGCCTGGGTCGACGATCCAGTTGAGCTGTTTTTTCTGCAGATCCAGGGCTCGGGCCGCCTCGACCTTGAGGGTGGCGGTGTGATGCGTGTCGGTTTCGCCGATCACAACGGCCACCCCTACCGCTCCATCGGCCGCCTGCTGATCGACCGCGGCGAACTGCCGGCGGAACGTGCTTCGATGCAGGGCATCAAAGCCTGGGCGCAGCAGAATCCGGACAAACTGCGCGAAGTGCTGGATTACAACCCGCGCTACATTTTTTTCCGCGAACTGCCGCCGGGCATCGGCGGACCGTTGGGCGCGCTCGGTGTACCGCTGACGGCGCGCCGCTCCATTGCCGTCGATCCGCGCTTCGTGCCGCTGGGCGCGCCGGTATTTCTCGCAACCACCTGGCCGCTCAGTTCAAAGCCGCTGCAACAACTGATGCTGGCGCAGGACACCGGTTCGGCAATTCGCGGCGCAGTGCGCGCCGATTTTTTCTGGGGTTATGGCGATGAGGCCGGGCTCGAAGCCGGGCGCATGAAACAAACGCTGCGGATGTGGCTGTTGTTGCCGCAGGGTTATCCGGTCAGTTCAGCCCCGTAATACCCTGCATTTTGCACCGGTGAACCACAACAATCCGGCGCTTTACAAGTAATTGATTTTAAACACTATTTTTGTCGCCGTTCGTTACGTCTGTAGCGCCCACACACCATCCCAATCCTGTGGTGGAGGATTTTTCCGGTAGAACTCGCAACGTTCCAGATACAGTTGCGATGGTCGATCCGCAGGACTGGCCTTGAGCACGTCAGCGAACAGCCGGCTCGCATGATCCCATGAGCGGTTGCGGTAATGTCCGACCGCTTCGGCAAACGCAAAAATCACCTCGTCCAGATGCGGGAAGCTCTCCGCGGTGTGGTACTCCAGCACTTCGCAGATGGCCACCGGTTTCTGCATGCCGCGGGCACGGATCAGGTCCAACTCTCTCATGCGCACAGGACTGCGCAGCCGGGCAGCCGTGGATTCACAGACCAGCAAACTGGTGCCGTAATATTTGTTGGCATTCTGCAGCCTTTCGGCAAAATTAACGCGGTCGCCGATCACCGTGTACTCCAGCCGTTTCGGCGAACCGATGCTGCCGGCGACGACATCGCCGGTGCTGATGCCGATGCCGACACGAATCGGTTCATGGCCAGCCGGTGCGCGACGCCGGTTCAGTTCCGCCAGCGCGACCATCATCTTGCTGCCGACAATCACCGCGTTTTCGGCATCGCTCTGTGTCGTTCGTACCGAACCGAACACCGCCATGATCATGTCGCCGATGTATTTGTCGAGAATGCCGTTGTGGGCGAACACGATATCGACCATGTCGGTGAAATAATCGTTAAGCATGGCCACGGTCCCCCGCGCGCCCATGCGTTCCGACATGCCGGTAAAACCGCGGATATCAGAAAACAGCACGCTCACCTCGCGACTGGCGCCGGCCAGCACCGCATCCCCGCCTTCGAGCAGTTCGTCCATCACCGCTTTACTCATGTAACGCGACATCGTGTTACGCAATCGCTTTTCCTGGGTGATGTCTTCCATGATCAACATCGATCCCAGCTGTTTGTCGTGCAGATCCTGCAACGGCACCGCGGTCATGTTGACCGACACCGCGCGGCGCCCGTCCAGCACCAGATCCGAATCGACGGTGCTGTCGGTCCGGCCGGTGCGCAATACCTTGTCCAGGCTGTTGGTGACCCAGCTGTTGGGACCGTCGAATACTTCACCGACCGTCCGGTTAACCATTTGATCCTCTGGGCGCTGCAAAATGCGCAGCGCGGACTGGTTGACCTTGCTGATCACGCTGTCCTTGTCCAGGGTCAGCACGCCGTTGCTCATGCTGCGCAGGATGCTTTCGTTGTAATTGCGCGAACTGCTGACATCCTCGAACAACTGCGCGTTTTCAATCGACACCGCCGCCTGCGCGCACAAGGCCGCCAGGCGCCTCTGGTCGTTGGCGGTGAAGGAGCCCTCCTTCTTGTTCAGTATTTCCATGACGCCGACCTTGCTGCCGCTCCTGGTGGTGATCGGCATGCACAGGATGTTGCGGGTGCGATAACCCGTGCCCTTGTCCACTGCCGGATTGAAGCGGGCATCCTTGTAGGCATCGTCAATGTTGATGCGCACACCCTTGCTGAAACATTCCCCGGCAATGCCCGCGCCGGCCGGAAAACGGATCTGGCGTGACGTCTCGCCTTCGGCCACGCGCGACCACAACTCATCGCTGGCAGCGGCGTAGAGGAACAGCGAACCGCGGTCAGCGTCCAGCAACTGGGTCGCAGCAGCGAGGATTTTCTCGAGCAGCGGATCCAGCAGAATCTCCGAGGTAATCGAACTCACCACGTCGAGCAGCAAGGCCTCCTCGCGCTGGGCGCGTTCGACTTTCTCGAACATCCGGGCATTCTCCAGTGCCGCGGCAGCCTGCGACGACAAGGCCTCCAGCAACTGCTGGTCATCGGCGTCAAACCCGCCCTCGCGCTTGTTCAGCGCCTGGGTCACGCCGATCACCGCGTTTTTCTTGTTACGGATGGGCACGCACAGAATGTTGCGCGTACGGTAGCCGGTATCGGTATCAACCTTGCGGTTGAAGCGCGGATCGGCGTACGCGTCAGGAATGGTTTCACCCTCACCCGTGGTGAACACCGAACCGGCAATGCCGCGGTCGGCGGGAAAACGTACTTCGCCTATTGCATTGCCCTGCATCACGCGGGAAAACAATTCCCTGTTTTCCGCATCATACAAAAACAGCGAACTGCGTTCGGCGTTGAGTGTTTCGGTCACCACCTCCATCAGTCGCGGAAACAACACATCGAGCGATAAAGTGTCGGACACGCGGTTGGCAACATCAACCAGCGCCGTGGTACGACGCACAAGCTCGGTAATACGAATCAGTAGCTGGGTTTTTTCGGTGTCGGACAGCCCGCCGAGCAGGCGTTCGATGTCGCCCTGCTGCAGGCGCCGCTCCAGGATGCCGCGGATGATTTCGAAATCGATTTTCATGTCCGCCGCATCCGCCGTTCGCGCTACAAGTCGGACAGTTTCAGCTTGGCCAGACCCGCGCCGCTCTTTTCAAACACCAGTATTTCCCCGGCAGTCAGCGGCTGGCTGATGTGCGGCCCCTGCACCCGCTCACAGCCCAGGCCGAGCAGCGCCACCACCGTTTCGCCGTCACCGACGCCTTCCGCAGTCACCTGTATGCCGAGATCCCGGGCCAGGCGCACCAGTGAGCGGATGATTTTTCCGTGCAGCGCCGAGCGCTGCATGTCATGCACGAAGGTTGCGCTCAATTTCAGTTCATCAAATGGCAGCTGCGCGAGATTGCTCAGCGACGATGCGCCGGTGCCATAGCCGTCAATGCCAAGACGCAAGCCAAGCCGTTTCAGCCGCGCAAATGCGTCCCTCACCGGTTCAAGCTCGCCGGCGATCGCGGTCTCGTGCACGCCGATTACCACCCGGCCCGGCGGCACCCCCCAGGTGCGCAACGCGCGATCAACAAACTCGGGGAAATCCGGCTGCAGCAGTCCGCTTGCCGAAACTTTCAGCCCAAGTTTGCATTGCAGTCCGGTGCGGGCGAATTCAGCATTCTGGCGCAGTGCATTGTTGAATATCCACCATGTGACTTCACGCACCAGCCCCGCACTTTCCGCCGTTTCCAGCGCCCGGGGCTCCGGCACCTCGCCGAGTTCTGCGTCGTTCCAGCGCAACAGACAGCCCAAGCCGCCGATGCGGCCCGATTGCGCATCCAGTTGCGGCTCGAAGGCCAGGCCCAGCGTGTTCTGTTCCAGTGCATGACGCAATCTTGTTTCGTAGTGCATCTGGCGTTCTTCACTTGCCCCATGCGCCGGGTCGTAAACGGCGGCGAGGTCCGTGCCGCCGCGCGCCGCGCGCGCGGCCAGTTTGGCATTGCGCACCAGCGTCTGCGGATCACCGCCATGGACCGGATAAACCACGATGCCAATCACGCAGTCGGTCTCAAAAGTGCGGTCGCCGATCGGGAT
>JAKFUJ010000068.1 GCA_021732805.1 Betaproteobacteria bacterium
GTTGTCACATCAATCGTGGCGCCGGGGCTGGCGTCAGCGCAGACGAGTGATTTTCTGCCGGACCAGATACGCATCGTCGTGCCTTATGCCGCGGGCGGCGGCACCGATGTCATCGTGCGTCTGGTAGCGAAAAACATGGCCGATGCCTGGAAAATCAATATCGTCGTCGATAACCGTGCCGGCGCCGGCGGCGTGGTTGGTGCGCAGCATGCGTCCCAGCAAAAGCCTGACGGCCGCACCTTCATGGCCGTGGCCAGCGCGTTCGCGGTGCGTTCGGCGATAGACCGCAGCGTACCCTATGACGCAGTCAAGGATTTCGCGGGAGTTGGACAGATGGCGATTTCGCCAAGCTTCATGGTGGTATCGACCTCGTATGGCTTTAATTCGCTGAAAGACCTGATTGTCTACGCCAAAGCGCAGCCGGCTGGCGTGTTCTATACCTCCGCCGGAGTCGGCAGCACCGCGCACATGCACGCCGCCGCTGTCGCCTATCTGGCGGGTATCAAGGCCGAGCATGTGCCCAACAAGGGGACGCCGCAGGCGGTCACTGAAGCAATGACCGGACGTGTTCTGTATGCGTTCGCGCCGGGACCCAATGCCATTCCGCTGGCGCGTGCCGGCAAACTGCAGATTCTGGTGACCACATCGCCTGCCGGTGCGCGTTTCCTGCCGGGCATTCCGAGCATCGCAGAGGCTGGTGTCAAGGGTTACGAGGGCGACGACTGGTTCGGAGTGTATGCGCCGCGCGCCACATCGTTGTTTATTCGCGAGAAGTTTTCGAAGGAAATGGCTCGCGTCCTGTCGTTGCCGGAAGTGCGCGAACGGTTGCAGAATCTGGGCGCGGAGCCGGTATCGAGCACGCCGCAGCAGTTTGAGAAAATGGCGAGCGAGTACATCGCCCGTGCGCGCAAGCTCGGCGAGGCCATCGGTATCAAGGCCGAGTGACCGTCGCCGGTTGTTTTAACACGGATTTATCAATCGTCATTGAGGAGTTAGCGTCATGCCGGTGATCGAAGCACGTTTGAAGCAATTGGGTTATGAATTACCGCCGCCGTTTGTCTTTCCGAACAATAATCGCACCGGCTGCACGCAGTCCGGCAGTCTGCTGCTGCTGTCCGGTCATGGCCTGGATCTGCCGCGGCTTCCCGGCGTGCGCCAGACCGGGAAGTTCGGCGTCGATATCTCGGTGGAAGAGGGTTATGCCACGGCGCGTGCCGTCGCGCTGACCATGCTGGCGACGATCAAGGCGCACTGCGGTGATCTTGATCGGGTGCGGCGGGTGCTGCGGCTGTTCGGGATGTGCAACTGCACGCCGGATTTTGTCCGGCCGCCGCAGGTCATCGATGGCGCTTCCGATCTTTTTTTCGAACTGTGGGGGCCCGAGTTCGGCAGGCATGCCCGTTCTGCGGTGGGCCATGTTTCACTGCCGCGCGGCATCGCGGTCGAGATCAACGGCGAGTTCGAGATTGCCTGAGCGCTGCGTGCCGTTCAGCGCAGCAGGCCGGTAGCCGGCGAACGATCAGCGCAAAATCCCCATTTCCTCGAATCTGAGATGCAGCTCGCGGCATACCCAGGCATCGGTCGCCGCGTAGATGATCTGCGCCGGGGTGAGCTGCGGCGCAGACCAGTTGGTCGTCTTTGCGCCCTTGGGGATGCGGTAACCCAGAAAAATCCCCGCGAGGTTGCGCACGCCGGTTTGTTCATAGCCGCGGCGCTTGGCGACAATGCCGAGATCAACGATGCTTTTTTCCACAAACGGGAATACCTGTTTCAGCGTGCGCAGGTCGTAGGCCAGAGCAACACCGGACTTGGCGATGCCCGGCGCTTCCAGCATCTCGGCAAGCACGCTGTGGGTATCGGGGTAACGCAGCGGCAGAATGTAGACCATGCGCGCAGTAGCCACCTGAACAATGCTCGGCAGATAACTTTCACCTTTGCGGAAAGCGGGCCGGGTTTCGGTATCAAAGCCGACCGCGTGTTCGCTGCGGACGTCGGTGAGCGCCTCGAACAGCAGCGTCGGTGTATCGACAAACGTCACCGGCCCCTCGTAACGGCGCACCGGCAGGGTGTTGAGATCGTCGCGCGAGATCGCACGGGCGGTTTCGGGTTGCGGGCTGTTGGCATTCATCAGGGTACAGAGGTTAACAGGTGGCATCGTGGTACAGTAATTATCTGTAGAGACGGCGGAGGCGGCATGACGGCACAGATGATCCGGTGGCGCGGGGGATGGGCAGCGGCAATGCTACTGTTGTCCGCCTGCGCGCAGTTGCCGGTGTACACCATGCTGCCGGTGGATGTGCGGCCTTCGCCCAACATCGACGAACGGCGGCCGAATTATGTGATCATCCATCACACCAGCAACGATACCGCCGAGCGTGCGCTGGCAACGTTGACCAATCCCGCACGGAAAGTCAGCGCGCATTACCTGATCGCGCGTGACGGCCGGATCATTTATCTGGTGGATGAACTGAAGCGCGCCTGGCATGCCGGTGATTCGTACTGGGGCGGCAATCGCGATCTCAATTCAGCGTCGATCGGCATCGAGCTCGACAACAACGGGCGCGAACCTTTTTCTGAAGTGCAGATTACGGCGTTGATTGCGTTGCTCGGCGATCTGAAAACACGCTGGAAGATTCCGGCGGCGAACGTGCTCGGGCACGGTGATGTCGCTCCGGGACGCAAGGTCGATCCGAGTGCGCTGTTTCCGTGGCAACGATTGGCTGCGGCGGGTTTCGGGCTATGGTGCGATCCGCCGTACGATATGGCGCCCGCCGGTGTGGACGATACGACGCTGCTTGCCGCGCTGGGTTATGAGGTGACGGTACCGTGGTCGGCCGTGGCGGCATTCAAGCGGCATTGGACGCCGGCGGACAAAATGACGGGCGAAAGCGTGACGGGCGACAGCGTGACGGGCGACAGCTCGCAGGGATTGAGTGACGGGCAGCGCGGCATGCTGCAATGCCTGATCCGCAAGCAGCAGGCAGGGTAGGGTCGCGGTTGATCACGCGCTAGAATGCAGCCACTGCGCGTTTCCCGAGGAGGAGTCATGACGGTGAGGCTGGGGCTGATGGTGCCCGCCAACAACACGACGATGGAGCCGGAGCTGCTCGACTGGCTGCCCGGTTCGCAATGCCGCACGCTGCGCATTCCGCGCGGCAAAGGCCTGCTCGGCCCCGCGGAAATTCCGGCGTATGTGGCACAGGCGCTGGAGCTGGCCAAAAATTACGACCCGGCGCAGACCGACATCGTGGCCTATGGCTGCACCGCTGCCGGATTCATCGGCGGGCCGGCGCGCGATGCTGAAATCCGGAACAACCTTGCTGCCATTACCGGGAAACCGGTGGTGACCACGGCAAGCGCGATGATCGCGGCGCTGCGCCACATCGGCGCCCAACGCATCGTCGTGGTGACGCCGTATCTCGATCCCGTCAACGAACGGCTGCGTGCCTATCTCGAACAGTCGGGGATCACGGTAATAAAACTCGCCAGTTTCAACGCGGAAACCACCGACGAGCTGGCCGCGATCACGCCGGAACAGATTGCAGCGCTGGCGCGCGAGACCATGACCGCGGAGGCTGATGCGCTGTTCATCGCCTGTTCGCAGTTGCCGACGCGCGACATCATGCCGCGGCTGGAGCGCGAATTCGGCAAACCGGTGTGGTCGTCGATCAAGGCCACGGCATGGCATGCTGAACAGGTGTTAGCAGGTTGTTGAAAAAGTGATGCGCGAGCGCGTGGGGAGCGCAGCGACCAAGCGCACACGCGTGCAAACCTTTGATTTTATGAGGGTTGAAAATCGATCATGCCAAGTTGAAGCGATGTTCTGGAGTTTTTCAACACCCTGTTAGCGGGCAAGGCGGCCGCCGCAGCCTGAATATAAAAACCAGGGAGGAGCAACCATGCGTTTCGTACTGAAAGCAGTGAGCGTTGCGGTGTTTGCAGTTCTTGCCTGTGCGGCAGCCGCGCAGAATTTTCCGAACAAGCCGGTGCGCATCGTTGTGCCGTTTCCGCCGGGCGGCGGCGTGGATATCGTCGCGCGCGTGGTCGGGCCGAAACTGTCGGCGCAGTATAGCCAGCAGGTGATCGTCGAGAACCGCGCCGGCGCGGCAGGCATCATCGGCACGGAATACACCGCGCGGGCAGCACCTGACGGTTATACCTGGGCCATTGCGACGCTGGGCAATCTTGCGGTGAACAAGCATCTTTATTCGAAAATGGCGGTTGATCCGCTGAAAGACCTTGCCGCGGTGACGCAGGTGGTGGATGTGCATTTTGTGATGGTGGCGCATCCGTCATTGCCGGCGAAGACCGTGCCGCAACTGATTGCATTGGCGAAACGCCTGCCTCCCGGCGAGATCACGTTTGCCTCATCGGGTGCGGGCGGTGCGCCGCATCTCGGCGGCGAATTGTTCAACCGGCTGACCGGCGTGAAGCTCACGCATGTGCCGTACAAGGGCAGCGGCCCGAGTTTCACGGATCTGCTGGGCGGTCATGTGTCGCTGACCTTCGACAGCGTGCTGCAGTCGTTGCCGTATATCCGCGACAAAAAACTGGCGGCGCTGGGCGTGTTGGGTGCGAAGCGAGCTGCGGCGTTGCCTGATGTGCCGACCATTGCCGAGCAGGGAGTCAAGGGTTACGAACTGACCAACTGGTTCGGACTGGTGGTGCCGTCAGCGACGCCGAAGGATCTGATTGCCCGCATCCACGGCGACTTTACCAGGGTGCTGCAGGAGAAGGAGATTCGCGACAGGATTTCCGGCATGGGCGCCGACGTGGTGGCCAATTCGCCGGAGCAGTTTGCCGCGTTCTGGCGCAACGAGTCGGAAAAATGGGCGCGTGTGATCAAGGAGGCGGGGATTAAAGCTGAGTGATGAATGAGAAGTGATGAATGCGGAGGGCAGGCAGAACCGTTTTTCGCTCATCACTCCTCGTTCATCACTGTCACTTTAGCGCCTTGAGCAGTCCCAGCGCTTTTTCCATCGACAACTTGCGCGTTTCGGCACTGTAGGCCGCGCCGCCGCCGGGCATCATGTAGCCGTGCTGGATGCCCGGAAACACATGCACTTCAAGATTGGATAATGCCCTGGCCTTGTCGAGATAAGCGGTGCGTACCTCGGGGGGCGCAGCATGATCCTCATCACCCCAGATCAGGCACACCGGTTTGACGAGGCCGTCGAATTCCTGGATGAAATCCATCATTTGCGTGCTGTGGCAGCCGATGCCGGCATCGTAGCCCAGACGCTTCGGGCCGAGTACAGCGTACGGGCCGCCGAAACAGAAACCCATCGCCACGGTCTTGCCGTTGTGCTGCGAAAATTTTTTAACCATCGCCAGCGTGTCGGCCATGTCGGCTTCGCCGGTTTTGATGACCGGCAGTCGCGGCTGCGAGCGTTTTCCGGTGCGTTCATCGCCGCGCACCAGCGGGCCGGGCACGGTGCGCCAGAACAGGTCCGGCGCCGCGGCGATATAACCCGCAGCGGCAAATTCATCGGCGATGTTCTGGATGTCGATGTCCACGCCGTGCACGGCCGAGGCCAGCACGATGGCGGGTGATTTATAGTTGCCTGCAGGCAGCGAGAGATAACAGTCGAACTCGCCGCCGCCGGAAGCGCTTACTTTGACGTGGTTGCCGGTCATGGAATGTCCTCCAGAAATGCGGATTTTTTATTCAGCGGCGAGCAATTCGACTTCAAACACCAGTGTCGCGTTCGGCGGGATCACGCCGCCGGCGCCGCGTGCACCGTAACCGAGTGCGGGTGGAATGGTCAGCTTGCGTTTGCCGCCGATTTTCATGCCCTGCACGCCTTCATCCCAGCCGCGGATGACGCGTCCGCCGCCCAGCGGAAATACAAAAGGATCATCGCGATCCTTGCTCGAGTCGAATTTTTTGCCGTCGGTAAGCCAGCCGGTGTAATGCACGGTGACTTCCTGTCCTGCGGCGGCTTCAGCGCCGTCGCCGTTGACGATGTCTTCGATGATCAGTCCGCTTGCGGTGGTGATGGATGCCATGGTTATTCCTTGTTCAGATTGAGGCCGCATTATGCCCCGGGCGCCGCTGCGGTGAAACCCGGTCAGCGCTTCGCGGCTGCATCCGCAACCATTTTCCGGTAGCGGTCGGTGGCCAGCGTGATGCGTCCCCAATCGATGGTGGTCGTGGTGCCGTCGAGTTTCACGGTGTAGCCCTTCAAGTCCCATTCTGCGAACTTTGAGGGATAACGCGAGCGCTGGCCTGCGATTTTTTCGACCCGCATCCGCGTCGGCTCACCATATTTTTTGGTCAACGCATCCAGCGCCGAACCCTGGCCCTGAATGCCCCAGGTATTGACATGGATGGCCACGATGTATCCGCCGGCGGTTTCGACCAGCAGTTCGCCGCGCGCCCACGGCACCACTTCCGGACGCGGATAGAACACGCGGTGTTCCTCGGTGCCCCATGGGGTTTTGACGATCTGGGTTTCGTTGTGGCAGTGGCTGCTGGTCATGGTGTCCTGTCCGCGCGCGCATGGCGGGATCAGGAAGCGCGTGCCGAGTTCGATGCCGAATATGGTTTTGGCGGGATCGGCGGCGTGGGTGACTGCGCAGAGCAGCAACAGCGTGAGGATGAGCAGATGGCGTAATGTTTTCATTGGCGGCATGATACGTGGCTTCGGAGTGTTCCTTCATTCTGACAGTGGGGCCGGCATTGAGTTCTTGGCAGGTATATATCGCGCGTTGCGCAGACGGCACGCTGTATACGGGCATCGCGCGCGATGTTGAAAAGCGTATTGCCGAACACAATGCCGATAAAAGCAACGGTGCGCATTACACGCGCGCGCGGCGGCCGGTGGTGCTGGTGTACTGTGAGCCGGCCGCTGATCGTTCTTCGGCGAGCAAACGCGAATACCTGATCAAGCAACTGAGCCGCGCAGAAAAACTGGCGCTGGTGCTGAGTTCAGGCGGCGGCAGAGCGGCTGCGGAGTAACAAGGCCGCCAGTAGCAGTGCCGCAGCACTCCAGCACGCAGCAGGCAGATAAACCAGCGCCTGCTGCAAACCGGCATCCTGATTGAGCTGCGTGGCAATCATCAAAATGCGCAGCATCGCGGCCAACGCAAACATCGAAAACATGCCGCCTGTGGCATAACCTTCGCGTCCGCTACGACCGAGCAGGATGGCGGCGCCAAACGCACCGAACATGATTGCCGCCCATGCCGCGCCGGCAGCCAGTTGCGCAGCGATCAATATGCCCAGTGAACCGGCCTGCGGCGCGCACAGCACGGCGATTGCACCGGTTGCGGCGCCCGCGGCGAGGATTCTGAAATCTCCGTAACGGCGGATCAGCACTGTCAGCGGCAGCATCGCCAGATTGAAGCCCACCCAGAACACCGGCATCAACTGGCCCAGATCGGCGGGGGATGCAAAACGCAGGTACTGCGGCGCCGAGTTCAATGAAAAGTGCACCTGGAAACCCAGCGCAGTGAGCGCGACGACGGCGAGGAACGCGGTCATCGGCAGCGGTTTTTTTTGGAGCTGTTCTGCTGCCGGCGCAGCAGCGGCGAGATGGCGTTCCGCCCAGGCCAGCGCCCATGCTGTGGCCGCCACCGCAATCGAAGCCAGCGCGAACGGCAGCCGCGCATCGGCATCGCGCAATACCGCGGTGAGGTAGGGTGCGACCGCGCCGGCGATGCCGAAACCGAACAGCCACAGTCCGGCGATGACGGGTTGCGCGCCGGCGTGGGCGTATTTGCCGATCAGCATCAGCGGCGGCGCACGCAATGCCGACGAAGTGACGGCCCACAGCAGGGTCAGTGCGAGAAACAGCAGCGGACTGGCCAGCGGTGCAACGAACGGCAGCAGCAGAAAAGCCAGTGCCGAGAACAGCGTGATCAGCGCCAGTCGCGGACCGAGCCGACCGACAATCCGCGCCATGTGGTCGGCCTTTGCACCCATCAGCCAGTCGGCGATGACAAACACCAGCTGGTCAGCGACCAGTATCCACAGGATCCACGATTTGGGGATGCCTGCTTCAGCCGCCAGCCGTGGCAGGAAAATGATGTAGACCGTCCATGCCAGCGTGAAAAAAAGCTGGAGCAGTGCGAAATAGATTCCGATGCGACGGGTGATCGTGGTCATGATGGCGCCGGCAGTT
>JAKFUJ010000006.1 GCA_021732805.1 Betaproteobacteria bacterium
CGGATTTGATCTTGCCGATGCAGATGGTGTTGACGAGGATGTTGTCGGCGGCGAATTCCTTGGACAGGGCCTTGGTCATGGCCAGTCCTGCCGCGCGCGAGATCGACGTCGGATAGGATTCCGCGCCTGGCTGCTTGGCGGCGGAGATGGTGATGTTGATGACGCGACCGCCGCCCTGTTTTTTCATGTAAGGGATGGCGAGGCGGGTGCAGCGGATGGCGCCGAACACCTTGAGTTCGATGTCCGCAGCCCATTCCTCATCCTGCAGTTCGAGGAATTTGCCGCGCTTGGAGGTTCCGGCATTGTTAAGCAGGATGTCGATCCGGCCGAATTTTTTTGCCGCTTCTTCGACAAATTTTTTGCAATCGGCTGCTTTGCTCATGTCGGCGACGACGGCGATGACTTCGCCGCCGGCTTTGGTGATCTCGGCTGCGGTGACGTCGAGCAATTCCTTGCGCCGCGCGCAAATCGCGACTTTGGCGCCTTCGCGTGCCAGAGTCATTGCAGCGGCTTTGCCGATGCCTTCGGTGCCGCCGGTGACCAAAGCGACTTTGCCCTTGAGTCCGAGTTCCATATTGTTTGTCCTCCACAATCTTGAAAAAGAGGGGCATTCTAACCCCGATTTCGCGCCAGCCCTTTTGTAGTACGGGCATTAGTCGTAGGATAGTGTTGCTCGGGCGGATTTTCGATTGCCAGGCCGCACCAACTGGAGACTGAATATGCTTCGCAACTACGGTGTTTTGAACAAATTCTGGTTGGTCGGGGCTGCCTTTATGCTCTCGATCAGCCTGCTATTGCATCCGTCGCACGGCATCGCGGCTGAGCGTGAACTGACGCTGGACCAGTTTTCAGTGGTCAAAATCACCGTGAAAGCGGTACCCGACGCGCGAAGTTCACGCACGCTCGGACCGCAGCGCGAAGGCACCGGTGTGGTGATCGATTCCAGCGGTTTGGTGCTGACCATCGGCTATCTGGTCACCGAAGCCGATACCGTGGAACTGGCAACTGCCGACGGCCGGAAATTTCCGGCGAATGTTGTCGGTTATGACAATGCGACCGGCCTCGGTCTGGTCAAATCCCTGAAACCGTTGCCGATCAAGCCGGTGGATTTTGGCGAATCCGCTGTCAGCGGCCTGCGCGACCTTGTGCTGATTGTCGGTTTCGACGGCGTTGCTCCGGCTTATATCGTGTCGAAACGCCCCTTCGTCGGCTACTGGGAATACTTGCTGGACGAGGCGATTTACACTGCGCCGGTCACGGTCAACTGGCAGGGCGCTGCGTTGCTGTCCAAAGAGGGCAAGCTGTTGGGCATTGGTTCGCTGGCTGTCAACGACGTGCTGGGCAGGGGCGGTGTTCCCGGCAATATGTTCGTGCCCATCGACACGTTGAAGCCGGTATTGGGCGATTTCATCGCCAACGGCAAGGCCACGACCAAACCGCGGCCCTGGCTCGGAATCACCTCGCAGGAAATCCAGGGCAAGGTGATCGTTACCCGCGTCACCGACGACGGACCGGCGGCGGATGCCGGGCTGCAGGCCGGCGACATCATCGTCGGTCTTGGCGGGCAGTCGCTTGCCGGGCAGGCCGATTTCTACCAGCGTTTATGGAAAAGCGGTGATGCCGGTGTCGAAGTGACGCTGGATGTGCTCAAAGGCGCCAAGGTCGAAGCGGTGAAGGTCAAATCCATCGACCGCACCGAGCATTTTCGCAGCAAACCGGTCTATTAGAGCCAGTGATGAACGACAAGTGATGAATGCCCCCCAAGGGGACTTCCTTCGGGGCGCGGAGCGGAAACTGCAGTTTGTTTACCACTCCGCGCTCATCGCTCGAATCAATGCCAATAGGGCGGGTAGCCGGAATTTTTTCCTTCGGCGTCCAGCAACCGCAGCATGGCGTGCCATTCGAGCACACCGTAAGGCCTGCGCGTGCCGGGCTGGTAGAGGTTGGCGGTGTGGTTGATCACTTCCTGCGGCGGCAGCACGATTTCCTGACCGCCGGCCATCGCATCCACCTGTGAGCGGCAGGACATTTCCAGCTGATACATGGTGTTGAACGCCTGCTGGATGGTGGCGCCGCAGGTCAGCAGTCCGTGATTGCGCAGGATCAGCGCATCGTGCGGGCCAAGATCGTGCACCAGCCGTTCACGTTCGGCGAGATCCACTGCGGGACCTTCATAATCGTGATAACCGAGATGGCCGACAAAACGCATCGAGGTTTGCGTCATCGGCAGCAGGCCGCATTTCATGGAGCACACGGCCATGCCGGCGCGGGTATGGGTATGGATCACGCATTTGAGTTCAGGGCGCGCACCATGGATCGCGCCGTGGATCACGTAACCGGATTTGTTGATGCCGTAGTCGGTGTCCGGCTTCCACAGGATATTGCCTTCCAGGTCGATCTTGACCAGGCTGGACGCGGTGATTTCCTTGTAGAGCAGGCCGTAGAGATTGATCAGCAGATGCTCCTCATCACCGGGGATGCGCGCGGTGATGTGGTTGTAAATCAGGTCGCTCATACCAAAAATGTCGGTCAGGCGGTAGCAGGCTGCGAGGTTGACCCGCATTTCCCATTCTTCAGGACCTACCTCGTCTTTGATGCTGCGAAACCGGGTTGAATAATTTGCGGTCACGGCTGTTTCCAGTGCGGATTGTCATGGACGTATTATCTCGACAGGCGCGACGATTATATCGTGCAGCCTCGGTGTTTGACTGCCGCGGTTCCGTATCCTAGACTTGCGCTCCTCTCTGCCAGTAGGCACTTTTTACCTTCCGGGAATTCATGGATCAGCATACGAAAAATGCCGCGATTGCCGGCAAGGAACACTGGGCCCGCAAGGGCGATGTCAAACTTTTCCTGTGGGAAAAACCCGCGGTGAAAAGTGCCGGCGAAAACGGCACGGTGCTGTTTGTGCACGGGTCGTCGATGGCGTCGCAGCCGACTTTCGACTTGAAGGTGCCCGGGCGTCCTGACTCATCGGTAATGGACTGGTTTGCGCAGCGCGGATTCAACACCTGGTGCGTGGACATGGAAGGTTACGGACGCTCCGAAAAATCACGTGACCTGTATTTCGATATTGCCAACGGCGCCGATGATCTGGCCGCGGCGAGCGATTACATCACCAAGACCACTGGCGCGAAAAAATTTCTGATCTACGGTATTTCGTCGGGCGCGTTGCGCGCGGCGATGTTTGCCGAGCGCCATCCGGAGCGTGTGTCCCGCCTTGCGCTGGATGCTTTCGTGTGGACCGGCAAGGGCAGCCCGACGCTGGAGGAGCGCGCCAGGAAGCTGGACCATTGGAAGGCGAACAAGCGGCGCCCGATAGACCGCGCCTTCGTGCATTCGATTTTCAATCGCGACCATGCCGGTTGCGCAGAAGAAAAAGTGATCGAGGCATTTGCCGACGCCATACTCGCGCTGGATGATTCGGTGCCCACCGGCACCTACCTCGACATGTGCGCGAGACTGCCGGTGGTGGATCCGGCAAAGATCACCGCGGCGACCCTCATCATGCGCGGTCAGTTCGACGGTATTGCCGGCATGGATGACCTGCTCGACTTTTTCAACCGGCTGCCGAATCCGGACAAGCAGTTCGCGGTGATGGCCGGGATTTCGCATGCGAGCTTCCAGCAGATCAACTACCAGACGGTCTACCATATCCTGCATTCGTTTTTTACCCAGCCCGAGCCGGTTTACCGGGGTTAGTAGAGTGTTGAAAAACTCCGGAACATCACTTCAAGCTGGCCCAGTCGATTTTTCAACACTCATAAAATCAACGGTTTGCACGCGTGTGCGCTTGGTCGCTTCGCTCCCCACGCGCTCGCGCATCACGTTTTCAACAACCTGTTAGCTCGCGCTACCGGCCTGCACGGCAATCCAGCAACATACAAGAAAGAAGGAGGAAGACAATGAAGTCGAAACACCTGAAACTTGCCGGCGCTGTATGCGCCGCGTTATCCATGACCTGCGGCGCAGCGGCACAGGCACAACAATGGCCGGCCAAGGCGGTACGCATCGTCGTGCCCTTCGGCGCCGGCGGCGGCACCGATATCCAGGGGCGCCTGCTGGGTCAGAAGTTCCAGCAGAGCATGGGCCAGAACTTTTTGGTCGATAACCGTGCCGGCGCCGCCGGACTGATCGGCGCCGAGCTGGTCGCCAAGTCTCCGCCCGATGGTTACAACATCCTGTTCACCACGGCCTCGCTGGCGGTGAATGTTACGTTGTACAGCAAACGCCTCAATTTCAATCCGGTGGCCGATCTGGTGCCGGTGAGCTGGATTTCATCGGTGCCGCTGGTTTTGCTGGCACACCCGAGCATTCCCATCAAAAACGTCAAGGAACTGATCGCGCTGGCCAAAAAAACCGGCAAGATGAACGCCGCGCACAACGGATCAGGCACCACCAGCCATCTGTCGACTGAAATGCTCAAATTGTTCGGCGGCGTCAATGTCACGCCGATCCCTTACAAAGGCGGCGGGCCGGCGATCGTGGCGCTGATCAGCGGGGAAACCGATTTTTCGTTTGCCACCGCGCTGGCGGCGCAGCCGTTCATCAAATCCGGCAAGGTCCGGCCGCTGGCGGTGACCACGGCCAAGCGTTCCCCGGCGTTCCCCGATTTGCCGACGATGAACTCGATTTATCCCGATTTCGAATCGGACAACTGGTATGCCATGTTTTTTCCCAAAAACACGCCGAATGATCTGGTTGCCAAACTCAATGGCGAGATCATCAAGGCGCTGAAGTCCCCGGATGTTAACGAATTCATCCGCAAGGAAGGCGGCGAGCCGGTGGGCAGCACACCCGAACAACTGGCGACTTATTTCAAGCGTGAAGTCGACAAGTACGCGAAAGTCATCAAGGCCGCCAACATCGTTGGGGATTGAACGGGGCGCGGTCAGACCGCGCGGCCGGATCATTTCGCAAAGCCCGCTTCGGTGCTGCCGGAACTGGTGAGGCGGGAAATCATCCAATATGCCGAGGTGATCAAGAACGGCAATATCAGGACGCGCCGGGCTTTGCATCAGGTTTTTTTCGAACGCCTCCCGCGGGAGGCGTTTTTTGCACTCCGGCTTCGTGCGCATACGATACGGAATAACGCAGGGCGCATATTCGTGCCTGATAGAATCACCGGCATTCCCTGAATTTCAGAAAAAACATCATGGCCGAATTCGACGCTGCAAAACTCTCATGGCAGGACCAGTACAAACTGATGATCGGCACCGTGACCCCGCGGCCGATTGCGCTGGTGACCACGCTGGGCCGCAACGGTCCCAATGCCGCCCCGTTCAGCTTTTTCAATGCCGTGGGTTCCGATCCGGCGATGCTGATGTTTTCCGTGGGCGACAAATCCGGCGGCGCCAAGGACACGGTGCGCAACATCCGCGAGACCCCGGAGTTTGTCGTGCATATCGTCAGCGACGCGATCAAGGAAAAAATGAACGTGTGCGCGGTTGATTATCCTTATGGCGTCAATGAAATCGAGAAGGCCGGTTTCACCGCTGCGCCTTCACGCAAAGTGCGTCCGCCGCGGATTGCCGAAGCGCCGGTGGCGATGGAATGCCGGCTGATGCAGATCGTTGATCTCGGACGCAAGCCGTATCACGTGGTATTCGGCGAGGTCGTGTATTTTCATTATCACGACGGTATCGTCAATGAACGCTTCCATGTCGATGCCGGACGCATCAATCCGATCGGCCGGCTGGCCGGGAAAGGCGGTTACACGCGGATCACCGACCGTTTTGAGATGTCGCGGCTGCCGATGGAGGGCGTACCGTCCACTGATTGATTGCAGTACATCCCAATAACAAAATGCACGGCACCGGAGGGCAACACCATTGCAGGGAGTTTGAGCATGACCAGACGTTACGCCGCATTCAGTTTCATTTTTCTGTGGGCAACGGCCGCCATGGCCGCGGATTATCCGCAACGCCCGGTGCGTCTGGTGGTGCCGTATTCCGCCGGCGGTTCGACCGACACCGTGGCGCGCATCACCGGCGCACGCCTGGCCGAGCGACTGGGGCAACCGGTGGTCATCGACAATCGAACCGGAGCCGGAACACAGATCGGCACCGAAATCGTCAGGGATGCGACACCCGACGGCCATATCCTGCTGATGGCGACGCCGCCGCTGGCAGTGAATCCCTCGCTGTATGCCAACGTGTCCTATGTGGTTGAACGCGATTTCGCGGCAATCACCAATATCGCCGGCTCCAGCAACCTGCTGGTGGTGCATCCGACGATGCCCGCGGCTTCGGTCAAGGAACTGATTGCGTTGCTCAAAGCCAATCCCGGCAAATACAACTATGGATCGAGCGGTGTCGGCGGCGCCGGCCATCTGGCGATGGCGCTGTTCACCGGCATGGCCGGTGTTGAAGCGCTGCATGTGCCGTACAAAGGCGGCGCACCGGCGGTCGCTGATCTGGTGGCCGGCCGATTGAACATGATGATGGCCAACCTGACCACCGCGCAGCCGCACATCCGTTCCGGCAGGCTGCGAGGATTGGGCGTGGGCAAGGCGCGTCGTTCACCATTGTTTCCGGAAATGCCGACCATCGCCGAAGCCGGACTGAAGGGCTACGAAGCCAACAACTGGAACGGACTCGTCGCACCGCGCGGCACGCCGCGCGCGGTGATCGAGCGTCTGCACAAGGACATCGTTGCCACGCTGCAGGAGCCGGCAATCGCCGAACGCATGGCGCGCGGCGGACTGGAACCCATCGGCGATACGCCCGCCGAATTCGCGCAGTACTTGAAAGCCGAAGCCGCGAAATGGGGCAAGCTGATCAAGGCTGCCGGAATCAAGGCAGAGTGATGCACGGACATCGAAGTGCGATGCATCTGCGCACAATGTTGATGCCATGATCCTGTATCGCGGCATGGATCGCGCGGCGCTCGATGCCGCCTATGACAATTCGGCGGCGGTTGCCGACAGCGCGGCATTGCTGGCTGATTTCGATGCGCGCAGCGCGCAGTTGCGCGCAGCGCAGCCCGGGCATCTCGATCTGCGTTATGGCTCCGCGGAACGCAACCGCATCGATTATTTTGCTGCTGCGGCGCCGGGTCCGCTGCTGGTGTTCATCCACGGCGGCTACTGGCAGATGCGGCGCAAGGAAACCTTCAGCTTTCTCGCCGCGGGGCCGCTGGCTCACGGCATTCATGTCGCGCTGATCGGCTATACCCTTGCGCCGGAAAAACCGCTGGCGGGTATCGCCGGTGAAGTGCGCGATGCCATCCGCTGGCTGGCGCAACATGCAGCGGATTTTGGCGGCGACCCTCAACGCATGCTGCTGTCGGGCTGGTCGGCGGGCGGCCATCTCACCGCACTGGCGCTTGACGAGCCGGCGATCAAAGGCGGTCTCGCGATCAGCGGCATTTTTGACCTCGAACCGGTGCGGCTGAATTATCTGAACGCCAAGCTCGGCCTCGATGCTGCGGAGGCGCGCCGTCTCAGCCCGCTGTTCAACCCGCCGGCCTGCGCCGTGCCGTTGATCCTGGCCTGCGGCGGCGGCGAATTGCCCGAACTCCAGCGTCAATCGGCTAGTTATGCAGCGGCGCGGGCGCAATCCGGGCTGCCGGGCCGACTGGTGCAACTGCCCGGGTTTAACCACTTCAGCATCCTCGAACAAATGGCGCATCCGCAAGGCCGGCTGGCCTTGCTGTTGCGTGAACTCGCCGAGGCGTAATGACTGCGCCTGAGTAGTGCAGCGATAGGTTTGGCGCACCGTTACGGTGCGGCCCCCGGGTGCGGGGGTCATTTAACCTGTTGTTTTTATTTATTTTTCTTCTGGCATGACGATTGCTGAAATAAACCTGCCGGCGCTGTGCTGGCGAGTTCCCCACCCGCAATCACAGACAGGAGCAGGTCATGTCATTCCGTCGAAAAATTCTGTTGTCGGCGTTCGCCGCAATCACCGCGCTCGCGCAGCTTATGTCGCTGCCGGCCATGGCACAGGCGCAGGAACAAAAAGTGATCAAGGTCGGCACGCTGAAACTGATCCATGCCATTACCCCGTACTTTTATCAGCAGTTCGCGCCGCCCGGCTACAAGATCGAGGTGGTGCCGTTTGAAAGTCCCACCGACGGCAAGAACGCCGTGGTCACCGGCA
>JAKFUJ010000172.1 GCA_021732805.1 Betaproteobacteria bacterium
GGTACGGGACGCCGTGCACGTACTGGCGTGGAATGCCGCGCTGATGATGCTGGCCGCGCTGGCCGTGCTGATGCTGGATCCGGCGCTGCCTCTGCCCGTGATTTACGCGCTGTTCGCAGTGCTTGGCGCAGCTTCCGGTTGCTGGCCGGGCGTGCTGCTCGCCGAAGTCGGCCGGCTTGCCCCTCACGGGCACGTCAGCCTCGCCATCAGCGGCTCTTTGGTGATCACCAGTGTCGGCAAATTCGCCGGGCCGATTATTTTTGCCAACGTCTATGCACTGACCCGCAGTTACAGCATCGCATTCGCGCTGCTGGCGGTGCCGGCTGCCGTCGCACTGGGCTGCCTGCTCTCCGCCCGTTGTCCGACGCGCTAAACTGCGCACATGCGTCTGCTTTTTCTGACCCTGTTGCTGAGCATCCTCGCCACCGCGCACGCGGCAGCGCCGCAGACGCTCTACAGTGAGAACTGCGCGCATTGCCATACGCCGGGCATCAGCGGTGCACCGAAAATCGGCGATCACGCCGAATGGTCGCGGCGCATCGGCTCCGGCCTCCAATTGCTGTATCAGGCTGCGATCGAAGGCGTGCCCAACACGACCATGGCCGCCAAAGGCGGGCACCGTGAATTGAGCGATGCCGACATCCGCGCCGCTGTGGATTTCATGGTTGCAGCGGCGGCATTGCCGCAGGCCACACTCGAAGCCGCAGCGCGTTACGACAAGCTGGGCATCCGTGATCGTGAATTCGTCCGTCTTGATGCCAATTTTGACGGCGTACTGACGCCCGATGAGGTCAAACATGATCGCGCAATCGCGCAGGCACTGACGCGCTTCGACCGCGACCGCAACGGCAAGCTCGACGCCGCAGAATATCGCGCGCTGGAAACACAACTCGAACGCGAACGCGCAGCGGTCAGTGTGGATGACGCCCGGCTCATTGCCGACATACGCAAGGCATTGCGTGCATTGCCGGATTTTCCGGAGAAGGACATCAAAATCGAAGCGGCAGCCGGCGCGGTGATCCTTACCGGCGTCGTTCCCGGCGCTGCAGAGGTGCGGCGCGCCTGGCTGGCTGTGCACCGCACTGCCGGCATCAAGTCCCTGGATAACCGGCTGGTGTCGGGGGAGTTGCTGGCTTGGGACTGACCTTCAGGATTTGCAGGGGCCGATCTCATTCACCCCGTTCCCCTGAGCCTGTCGAAGGGCAATCAGTCCTCAACCAGCCGTGCACTACGCCAATATCTGGCTGACCTGTTCCTGCCGCAACAACTCGTACACAAAAGCCTCCAGTTCCGGCCCCAGTGCGTCGCGCACCGAGATCATGCCGATCGGACGGCCGTTCTCGACCACGGGCAAATGGCGGAAACGGCTTTCATGCATGAAGCCCAGCGCATGAGTAAACGGCCGGTCCGGTGAGATGGTCTTCGGATTCGCGGTCATCACCTTGCTGAGCGGCGTCGTACCGCCGTCGAGTCCCGCGGCCAGCACACGAAACAGGCCGTCGCGTTCGGTGAACACGCCAACCAGTTTACCGTCGTCGACAACCATCATCGCGCCGACATTGCGCTGTTTCATCAAGCCCGCCGCCTCGGCGACAGTGGTCGTGGAAGGAGCGGTCAGCAGTTCCTGACCTTCGATAATCTGACGGATTGTGCGTTCGGTCATCAGCTGCCTCCGTTCGCAGAGCAGGGAATGTGTTGAATTCCCGTTGGAAAACCACACCGCGGAAAAATGCGATGCCCGTTTTATTTTTAGATGCTACGCGCCGACCGCGCTCAGGTCAAACCGCAACCTGACTGCCGGCCTTCGCAGCCTCCCGCATGTACACCGGCAGATCCATCGTCGGCGGCCGGCAGCCCGGCACTTCGTAAATCATGTCAGCCACGTATCCACGGTGATAATTGGTATGCATCACGATATGCAGCAGTATTTCACCGCGGGTCATCGCACCGGGCGTGCCGCCGATCAGCATGTAGTTCACCGTTTCGGCAAGGCCCGCGTCGGTCTGCGCATCGCTCCATGCCACATACCAGGCATCCACTGCCTGCTGCAGCCGCCACAATTCGGCCAGCGGCGGGTGATCCTTGGTGTTGCGCGCGTCATATCCGTGTTCACGGCCTTCGAGATGCCCCTGCCAGATGCGGTCGATCACGTAATTGTGATTCAGCGTATGCACCATGTTCCTGAACAACGAAGTGCGCGGTTTCTCCGCCTCTCCCTCGGGCAACGCGACCACCGCATCGAACATGACTTTGTTCGACCACGCGTTGTAGCGGGCCAGCATGCGTGCAGTGTCAGCGGTCAGCATTGATCATCCTTATCGATCCGTTTGCAGGTTGGCGTCCTTGACCACCTTGGTCCATTTGGCAATCTCGGATTTGACATGGGCAGCGAACTGCGCCGGCGTTGCAGACTTCGCAACCGTGATGCCCTGATCTTCCAGCCGTTTCTTCAACGGCCCTGAGAGCACTTTGTTGCCGTCGGCGTTGAGTTTGGCGAGGATGGGCTGCGGCACCTTCGACTGGGTGCACAGACCGTACCAGCCGGTGACGTCATAACCCTCCACGCCCGACTCGGCAAACGTCGGTACGTCCGGCACCTGTGCATTACGCTCCGCGGAGGTCACCGCCAGCGCGCGAACACGACCGGCCTTGATCGCACCCAGCGGACCGCCGGCCAGATTGCCGACCGAAGATTCCATGTGTCCGCTCATCACGTCAGCCAGCGCCAGCGCGGCGCCCTTGTACGGCACATGCACGATGTTGATGCCGGCAAGGGTTTTCCAGTACTCGATCGACAGATGCGGTGAAGCGCCGACCCCGGATGAACCGAAATTCAGTTTTCCCGGATATTTTTTCGCATACGCGCTGTACTGCTGCAGCGTCCTGAACGGCAGCGACGGATGCACCATGAATACATTGGGCAAACCGCCGATGAATACCGGAAACGCGAAATCGGCAACAGGGTCGTAGGTCAGGCGCCCGGTAAATCGCGCGGGCGTGATCGCATGCGATCCGATGTTGCAGAACACCAGCGTGTATCCGTCGGGATTCGCTTTCGCCGTGAACTCGGTCGCGATATTGCCTGCCGCGCCCGGGCGATTTTCCACCAGCACGTTGCTGCCCCACAGTTCACCCAGCGCCTGCGCTATCATGCGCGCCGTGGTATCGGTGCCGCCGCCGGGAGCATAACCGACGAGTATGCGCACCGGCTTGCCGTCCGGATAATTCTGCGCAACTGCAGAGCCCGCGAACAATGCGATGCCGGCCAGGATGATGCGTGCACTATTTTTCATGTACTGACTCCTCCTCGGTAAGAATCAAACTGCATCGATAATCAGGGCTTGATATTGTTGTCGCGGATGACCCGGGCCCAGCGGGTCATCTCGTTGCTTGTCCACTGCCGCAGTTCTTCAGGACTGCTGACCACCAGCTCCATGCCCAACTGCTCGCCGAGCAGTTTGCGCACATCGGACTGGTTCAGCACCTTGACCACTTCACCGTGGAATTTTTTGAGTATCGCCGGCGGGGTGCGTGCGGTCGTGAAAATGCCCCACCACGCATAAGCGGTGACACCCTTGTAACCCTCCTCGAGCAGCGTCGGCACATTGGGCAGCGTCGCCGCGCGGGCGTCCCCGGTGGTAGCCAGCGCGCGTACCCGGCCATCGTTGACGAACGGGGTCACCAGCGCGGTGGAACCGATGCCGAGATCGATCTGATTGCCCATCACCGCCACCGTCATCGGCCCGCCGCCCTTGTACGGCACATGCACGATCTTGAAACCGCCCGCCTGTGATGCCAGCGTCAGCGCAAGGTGCCCGAGACTGCCGGCGCCGACGGTGCCATAGGTCACCGTGTCGGGTTTCGCCTTGGCGAGTTTGACGACATCGCCCATGGTTTTGTACGGCTTCGACGGATGGGTGATGATGCCGTAGGGTGCGCGCCCCACCAGCATCACCGGCGCCAGATCCTTCTGCGTATCGAACGACAGATCCGGCAGCAGCGATGGGTTCACTGCATGGGTGTCGAAGACGAACACATAGGTGTAACCGTCGGGATTGGCCTTGGCGGCGATGCCGGTGCCGATGGTGCCGGAACCGCCGGTGCGGTTATCGACGATGAACTGCTGACCCAGCGCCGCATTCAGTTTGGCGCCGATCAACCGCGCCAGCGGATCCACCGTGCCGCCCGGCGGAAACGGCACAATAAAGCGCACCGGCTTCACCGGAAACTCCTGCGCCGAAGCGCCGATGGACAGGCCACTGCACAATGCCATTGCCGCAAATACCGCGGCCCGGCGCTTGCTGTTCGTTGCCATCATGCGCACCTCCAGATAGTTTATTAACCGTTTAAAATCAATTACTTATGACAATTTATGGTCTGGACCCCGGCGCACGTCAATCGATTTTTGCACCGGCGCGCTTGATCACTTCACCCCAGCGTTCGCGGTCACTGCGCACCAGTTTCCAGAATTCTTCCGGCGTTCCGGGATGCGGCTCGGAGCCCAGCGCGGCAATGCGTCGCGCGCCATCGGCTGAAGTAACCGCCTTGTTCAGTGCGGCATTGAGCACCTTGATCATCGCCTGCGGTGTTTTTGCCGGCGCCACCATGCCGTGCCACACCGTCATCACGAATCCCGGAACACCGGCTTCAACTACTGTCGGGATTTCCGGAAAAATCGACGATCGTGCCGGTCCGGTCACCGCCAGTCCGCGCACGCGTCCGGCTTTGACATGCGGCGTGACCGAGTTGAGGCCTTCCATCATCAGTTGCACCTGCCCCGACATCAGGTCCACCAGCGCAGCGGCGCCGCCCTTGTACGGCACATGCACGATCTTGATGCCGGTCATCGTTTTCAGCAGTTCAAATCCGATATGCCCCGGTGCGCCATTGCTGGATGAACCGTTCAACAGTTTGTCCGGATTCTTTTTTGCGTAATCGATGACTTCCTTCAGATTGGTGAACGGCGTTTTCAGGCTGGCCAGTATCATCTGATGGCCGCTGACTGTCTGCCCGATCGGCGCCAGATCGCGCAATGCATTGACTGACTGTTTCTGCAGCAGGTGCGGCGCAATGGCCAGCGCACCGATAGGTGCATAGGCAATCGTGTAACCATCGGCTGGGGCCTGCACGGTTAGTTCCAGCCCCAGCTGCAAGGCCCCGCCGGGCCGGTTGTCGACAACGATCTGCTGGTTGATTTCTCGCGACAGTTCGATGGCGACGATGCGCGCCGCATTGTCGGTCGAACTGCCGATGTTCTGCGGCACGATCATGCGGATCGGGCGTTCGGGATACGCGGCCTGCGCCGTCGATAGTGCCATCAACAGCGGCAGTCCCGCCAGACAACCGAACCATTTATCGCCGCACCCCTGCATCGCGCTCTCCTATTTATCGCTGGTGATGCCCGCAGCCTTGACCGTTTTGGTCCACTTCTCGAGCTCGGCACGGATGAACTTGCGCGCTTCATCCGGATTGTTACCAACAGGCACCGACCCCAGCCGCGCCAGCCGTTCCCTGATGTCCGCCATCGCGAGGATGCGCACCGATTCCTTGTTCAGTCTGTCGACCACCGCTGCGGGAATTTTTGCCGGCCCCATCAATACGCCCCATGACGTGGATTCATAACCGGGCACGGTATCGGCAATCGGCGGCACATCCGGCAATTCGGCGGAACGCGCCTTGGACGTCACACCCAGCGGCCGCAGCCGGTTGGCCTTGATGTGCGGCAACGTGGCGATCACCGTATCGAACATCAGGTTGACGCGACCGGCGATCAGGTCGGGATGCGCAGCCGTGCTGCCCTTGTACGGCACGTGGGTCATTTTGGTGCCGGTCATCAGCTTGAACAGTTCGGCGGTCATGTGCGGCGAACTGCCGGTGCCGCTAGAGGCAAACGTCAGGCTGTCGGGTTTGGCTTTGGCGAGATCGATCAGTTCCTTCACCGATTTCACCTGGAACTGGTTGCCCGTGACCAGGATCAGCGGATTCGACGCAGTGATGGTGACAAAAGTGAAATCGCGTTCGGAGTTGTATGGCAGCTTGTGAATCGCCGGATTGATGGCAAAACTCAACGCCACCAGTCCCAGCGTATAACCATCGGGCGCGGCCTTGGCCACCAGATCGGTGCCGATGATGCCGGTGGCGCCGGTGCGGTTATCGACCACCGCGTTGACGCCCCAACCCTGCGAAAATTTTTCGGCAAACATGCGCGCCGTGACATCGGACGCGCCGCCCGGCGGGAACGGCACGATGATGCGGATCGGACGCTCCGGATAAGCCGCGGTCGCCGGCGCCAGCCACGCACCTGCTGCGCACAACGCGGCCAACACTGCTGCGCCGCGCAGACGCAAAGCCGGCGCGGTCCTGCCTGATGCTGCATGCATGTCATCTCCTCCAGATGAGCCTGCATTGTGGCCCAAGCCGCCGTATCGATGGAAGCGTTTTGGTGGAAAAAATAATTGTTTTAAATCAATTGTTTGTATTTACATTTCGGAATCATGCGGGTCGGTATGGCTGCACCCACGGCCACCGTAGCGCCCAATTTGGCCGTGCGCGAGAATACGCGCCTCACGCATCACGCGAACTTTCCGGAGGCGAAATGAACGCCGCAGCAGACAGCAAAAACAAAACCGCCATCCTCGCATCGCTGCCGATGCGTTCGGGCGAAGATCCGTTCATCGTCGGCATCGGCGGCTTTTACCGCCGCTGGTTCAATCTGATTGACGACATGCAGTTGCTGATCGACACCGTCGCCAACATCAAAACCACCGAAGATGAAGACTGGGTGCCGGTGTGGAGCGCGGTCGGGGCCGAATACGAAAAAAAGGGCGACGCCCTGCTGTCGCGCAAAGCATCACAAAAAAGCAGAACCGCCGCACGCCAAGCCTATGTACAGGCCAAGAGTTATTACAGCCTCGCTCGTTTCCCATCACCGTACTGGTCAGGTTCGTCGATCTGCCCGCCCGACATGAGCCCGATGAAAGCCCAGTCGTACGAGGATTACCTGCGCTGCTACCGCAAGTCTGCTGCCCTGCTGCCCGACCAGCCGCAAGTCATCACCGTCACCAAAAACGGCATGAAAGCCACCGGCTACCTGCGCCTGCCCAAGGGTGCATCAAAAACCAGCAAGGTGCCCGCTGTGCTGGTGATGTGCGGCGCCGACATGTACAAGGAAGACCGCGAAAAATATGCCGAAGGCGCACTGGCGCAAGGCATGGCGGCACTGGTAGTCGATGCCCCGGGAACCGGTGAAACCACCTTCCCGCATGCGCCGGAATCGATCGTTGCCTGGCAGGCCGCGCTGGACAAGCTGCAGAAACACCCCGCAATCGACGGCAAGCGCCTCGGCGCTTTCGGCGTCAGCCGCGGCGGACTGTGGGTGATCCGACTTGCAGCGCACGACGCCCGCATCAAAGGCGTCATCTCCTGCGCCCCCGGCGGCGCCGGTTACTGGGGTGAACCCGAAGAACGCACCGAATGGCGCGAAGCCGCGATGGAGCGCGCGCGCACCAACTGGTTCGGACCGCGCGGCACACGCCCGCCGTTAAAAGAAATCACCGAGGATGAACAACGCAAGGAATTCCTGCGCTGGTCGCTGAAGGATCAGGGCCTGCTCGATAAACTGACGATGCCGATGTACCTGGTCAACGGCAAGATCGACCACCTGACGCCGATTGGAAATCTGTACATGCTGCTGGAGTCCGGCCCTGCCGATGGTCGTGTGGCCCGCGTTTATGCCGATGACGGCCATATTGCGGCGAAAAACGAACGTACCTGGGCGCCGGCGGCTTGGGCCTGGTTGCGGGATGTGTTGACCAAGGGGATGAAACCAAAAGTGGCGGCGAAGAAGTCTGCCAAGAAAAAAGCAGCCGTTAAAAAATCTGCGAAGAAAAAGTAATTAAGAAGAAGTAACGCCGCAGTTGTTCAAATAAAACGGCGCATCGAATTGATGCGCCGTTTTATTTCGGTTTGGTAGGGCGGATGAGCCGCGCAGCGGCGTTATCCGCCGAACGAAAACCATCAATCCCCACGACGCTCGCCAAACTCCCCGTCCGACCCCGCACCACA
>JAKFUJ010000263.1 GCA_021732805.1 Betaproteobacteria bacterium
AGCAGCAGCGCCTGATCGACCTCGGATGCGTTCATCAGCATCGGGATCAGGATTTTCATCTTGCCGTAGCGTGACGCCCGCAGCATGGCGCGCAACTGGGTGACGAAACGTTTGGGCTCGGTCAGGCACAGGCGGATCGCCCGCAACCCGAGGGCGGGGTTGGGGGCAAGGCGTGCCGTGTCGTCAATCTGTTTGTCGGCGCCGAGATCGTAGGTGCGGATGGTGACCGGTCTGTCGCCCATGCCCTCCATCACCTGGCGGTAGGCCTCGAACTGCTCGTCTTCGCCCGGCAGTTCCGGACGATTGAGAAACAGGAACTCGGTGCGGAACAAACCGATTCCGGTGGCGCCGCTTTCCAATGCCAGCGCAACGTCCCCCGGCAGTTCGATGTTGGCGTGCAGTTCGATGTCCGCGCCGTCCAGTGTGCGGGCCGGGGTATCGCGGAAACGCTTGAGTTTTTGCCGCTCCAGGCCGAATTCGCGCTGGCGCAACTGGTACTCGGCGAGCACCTGCGAGTCGGGGTCGATGATGACCACGCCCTGCGTGCCGTCAACGATGATGATTTCGTTTTCGCGCACCAGTTGCCTTGCATGATGCAACGCGACGATGCAGGGAATGTTGAGGCTGCGCGCGACAATGGCGGTGTGCGAGGTTGCGCCGCCGAGATCGGTGACAAAACTTGCGAACTGGTGCTGCTTGAACAGCACGACGTCTGCAGGGGACAGGTCATGTGCGACCAGTACCAGGTTCTGGTCGGAGTCGCCCGCCGGCGGAGGCGCGTATCCCGGCTGTCCCGACAATGCCTTCATCACCCGCTGTGCGACCTGAATGACATCGGTGCGGCGTTCCCGCATATAGCTGTCCTCGATGGCATCAAACTGCTGCAACAATTCTTCGGTCTGGATTTTCAACGCCCACTCGGCGTTGCATTTCTCGTTTTCGATAATGGCGCGCGGCGCTACCGACAGCGTGGTGTCGCCAAGGATCATCAGGTGCAGATTGATGAAGGCGTCGAATTCCGCCGGCGCACCGGCGGGAACCGCGCCGCGCAACTCTTCCAGTTCTCCGCGGACAGACGCCACAGCCCGGTCAAAACGCGCGGTTTCTTCGGGCAATTGCGCGGCCGGCACGTCGTAGTGCGACACTTCAAGGCCGGTGTGGGAGACCAGATGGGCATGGCCGATGGCGATGCCGCCTGAAACGCCGATGCCGTGGATGGTGAAGCTCATAAAGGCAATGCAAAACGCGAAGTGATGAATGCAGAGTTAAAACCACCAACGGTTTGCAGTCAACTCCGCATTTTGCATTCTGCGCGCGGAACCGGCTTCACTCTCCTTCGCCGAAGCGGTCCGCGATCAGGTTTTGCAGTGCCTGCATGGCCGCTGTTTCGTCATTGCCATCGGTCTCAATGACAATTTTTGAGCCCTTGGCCGCGGCCAGCATCATCACGCCCATGATACTTTTGGCATTGACGCGGCGACCGTTGCGGCTCAACCAGACCTCACAGCCATAACTGCCGGCAATCTGCGTCAGTTTTGCGGATGCCCGGGCGTGCAGTCCGAGCTTGTTGAGTATCTCAGCGTCCTGTTGCAGCATTATGAATCGCGACAAATGTCGGCGGCAGCCGCAACACCCCTTCGCAGCCGCCGCTGATGGCCTTGGTCATCATCACCGACAGGGATTTGTCGCGATAGGTCAGCGCGCGCACCAGCATCGGCAGGTTGACGCCGGCGATAGCTTCGACTTTGCCGGGAATCACCAGTTTCGCGGCGATGTTTGACGGCGAGCCGCCGTACATGTCGGTCAGCACCAGCACGCCGTCACCTTCGTCGAGTTCCTGGACCGTTTTGCGGGCCTGGGGCACCAGCAGCACCGGGTCGTCCTGGGCGGTGACCCCGATCTGGCGCAAGCGCAACGGGCGCTTGTTGAGCATGTGGCTGGCACAGTGGATCAGGCTTTCGCCCAAGGTGCCGTGGCTGATAAGCAGTATGCCGATCATCGGGTTACCGGGTGTCACGAAAGCGCCATACTCTACGCGCCCTTTTCGTGCGCCGCAACATAGATGTTGCGCAAACGGTACTACTGGAGGTTAAACCAATTTTTCCAATTTATTCAACAACATGGCGGCAATATTAAAGCCGGTCTGCTGGGTGATTTCCTGAAAACAGGTCGGACTGGTGACATTGACCTCCGTCAGGCACTCGCCAATCACATCGAGCCCGACCAGCAGCAGTCCGTCGGCGTAGAGCCGGGGGCCGAGGCTTTCGGCAATGGTGCGATCGCGGGCGGTCAGTTCGCGGGCAACGCCGGTGCCGCCGGCAGCGAGGTTGCCGCGTGTTTCGCCGGCTTTCGGAATGCGCGCCAGACAATAGGGCACCGGCTCGCCGCCGATGACCAGTACGCGCTTGTCGCCGTTGACGATGTCCGGGATATAGCGCTGGGCCATGATGGTGCGCCCGCCGTTGCTGGTAAGGGTCTCGATGATGACGTTGATATTGGGATCATCGCGCCGTACCCGGAATATGGAAGAGCCCCCCATCCCGTCCAGCGGCTTGAGGATGATGTCAGCATGTTCACCCAGAAAGCCGTGCAGCAGTTCCACACGGCGCGTGACCAGGGTCGGTGCAGTGAACTCGGCAAAGCGCGCGATGGCCATTTTTTCGTTGTAGTCGCGGATCGCCTGCGGTCGGTTGAAAATGCGCGCGCCCCGTTTTTCTGCGATCTCCAGCAGGTAGGTGCTGTAGACATACTCCATATCGAACGGCGGGTCCTTGCGCATCAGCACCGCATCAAATTGTTCCAGCGGAGTTTCGGCGGCGGCATCCAGGCGATACCATTCTGGAATATCGCCGGTCAGGTGCAGGCGGGACGCATTACCGGTGACCACCTGTTTGTGCCAAGCCAGATCATGCTGCTGCAACGCGTACAGCGCATGGCCGCGATGAGCCGCCTCGCACATGATGGCGTAAGTGGTGTCCTTCTCCAGCTTGAACTCGTCGAGCGGATCGACGATGAAGGCCAGTTTCATGGCGCTGCGCGCAGCAGCGCAGGCGCCTCGGCGGCCACAGCCGTCATGCGCTCCAGTTCAATGGCGGCAGCCAGCAATGCAAGTCTGGCGATGACGCCATAAGCATAGAAACGGTTGGGCGGACATCCCGGATCATTGGGATTGGGTGAGGAACATGGCTCGGCGAAGGCCAGCGGTGCGAACTGCATGCCCGGCGCGTTGAGGTTCTGGTCCTTGCCGCGCGCGGTATGTACCCGATAGAAGCCGCCAACCACGAAATGATCGATCATGTAGACCACCGGCTCGGCAACGGCGTCACCGACGTTCTCGAAAGTGTAGACACCCTCCTGCACGATCACGTCATGCACTTCCAGGCCTTCCTTGACCACAGACATCTTGTTGCGCTGCTTGCGGTTGAGTCCCTTGACTTCGGACGGATCCTTGACCGTCATGATGCCCATGCCGTATGTGCCGGCATCGGCTTTGACGATGACGAACGGTTCTTCCGTAACGCCATATTCGGCGTATTTGGTGCGGATGTCGCCGAGGATTTCCGATACATACCCTTCCAGACATTCCTCGCCCTGGCGTTCCTTGAAATTGATCTTGCCGCATTTTTCGAAATACGGATTGATGACCCAGGGATCAATCCCGATCATTGCTGCAAAATCCCGGGTGACGTCGTCATACGCGGCGAAATGGCTGGATTTGCGGCGTGTCGCCCATCCGGCGTGCAGCGGCGGCAGTACGGTCTGTTCCAGTCCCTGAAGTATCGACGGCACACCGCCCGACAGATCGTTGTTCAGCAATACCACGCAGGGGTCGAAATCAGCCACCTTGAGTCGATTGCCGCTACGCTGCAGCGGTTCCAGCCGCAGCGAAGCACCGTTCGGCAATTCAAGGTCAGTTGGCGCGATGATCTCCGGCAGCAGGCTGCCGATGCGCACCTCGATACCGGCGTGGCGCAGGATGGTCGCCAGTTGAGCGACGTTTTGCAGATAGAACTGGTTGCGCGTGTGGTTCTCCGGCACCAGTATCACGCGCTTTGCTTCAGGGCAGGCTTTCTCAATGGCGGTCATCACTGCCTGCACGCACAGTGTATGGAAATCCGGATTCAGATTGTTGAAACCGCCGGGGAACAGATTGGTATCGACGGGGGCCAGTTTGAAGCCGGCGTTGCGCAGGTCGACCGAGGCATAAAACGGCGCGGCATGCGCCTGCCACTGGGTGCGCAGCCAGTGTTCGATGTCCGGAGTGGCCTTGAGGACGTGGCTCTCGAGTTCCTGCAGCGGGCCGGTGAGTGCGGTAGTCAGTCGGGGAACGGTCATGGTTCCGGATTGTAGCTGATTCACGTTACCGGTCCGGACGGACGCGGCAGCCAAAAAAAAGCGGGCGCCGCAGCGCCCGCAAACCCAGGAAAAAGATCCTGCAGTGCAATTACATATGGTAAGCCTTCTCGCCGTGTTCGTTGATGTCCAGACCTTCACGCTCGACCTCTTCAGTCACGCGCAGGCCGACGATCATGTCAACGATCTTGTAGGCGACCAGGGCAACTACGCCTGACCAGACAATGGCGACGCCCACGCCCCAGAACTGGCTGACGAGCTGCGTGCCCATGTCGAAGTCACCGACCTTGTTGGCCACATAGTCGTAGACACCTGTACCGCCCAGCGCCGGCGATACAAACACGCCGGTGAGGATCGAGCCCAGAATGCCGCCGATGGCATGCACGCCGAACACGTCCAGCGCATCGTCCGCGCCCAGCATGCGTTTCAGGCCGTTGACGCCCCACAGGCAGATCACGCCGGCGAGCAGACCGATGATGATGCCGCCCATCGGACCGACGAAGCCGCAGGCCGGGGTGATGGCAACCAGTCCGGCAACAGCACCGGAAGCCGCGCCCAGCATCGAAGGTTTGCCTTTGAGCATCCATTCGAAAACCATCCACGACATGGTGGCCGCAGCAGTGGCGAACAGGGTGTTTGCCAGAGCCAGCGTTGCGGTGCCGGTCGCTTCGAGGTTGGAGCCGGCGTTGAAGCCGAACCAGCCCACCCACAGCAGCGCGGCGCCGACCATGGTCAGCGTCAGGTTGTGCGGCGACATGGCTTCCTTGCCGAAACCGACACGCTTGCCAACCAGGTATGCGCCCACCAGGCCGGCGATACCGGCGTTGATGTGCACCACCGTACCGCCGGCAAAGTCGAGCGCGCCTTTGGCCCACAGGAAACCGGCCCCTGCAACAACTTTTTCCAGCGAAGCCGCATCAGTGATCGCGTCCGGGCCGTCCCAGTACCACACCATGTGCGCCATCGGCAGATACGCGAACGTGAACCAGAGCACGATGAAGATCAGTACTGCGGAAAACTTCATCCGCTCGGCGAAGGCGCCGACGATCAGTGCCGGGGTAATGCCGGCAAATGTGGCCTGGAAGGCGATGAACACCAGCTCGGGTATGACCACGCCCTTGCTGAATGTTGCGCCCACCGAATCCGCGGTCACGCCCGACAGGAACAGCTTGTCGAAATTGCCGAAGAATGAACCGCTGCCGCCGAAGGCCAGGGTGTAGCCATAAATCGCCCACAACACCACGCACATTGAAAATGCGATGTAAACCTGCATCAACACGGACAAGGTGTTTTTGGCGCGAACCATGCCGCCGTAAAACAGGGCAAGGCCGGGAACCGTCATCAGGATGACCAGGATGGTGGCAACCATCATCCAGGCAGTGTCGCCCTTGTTGGGGGTCGGTGCCGGTGCCGCCGCGGCCGGAGCAGCAGCAGGAGCGGCCATGGGTGCTGCTGCCGCCGGCGCTTCAGCGGGTTTGTCCTGTGCAATGGCCGGTGTACCTGCCAACCCCAAAGCACCGAACAACGCCAGAACTGCGAGTAGTTTTTTCATCTTGTTCTCCAATCAAAGGGCGTCCGCGCCGGTTTCACCGGTGCGGATGCGGATCACCTGCTCGAGTTCGGAGACGAAAATCTTGCCGTCGCCGATCTTGCCGGTGTTCGCGGATTTTTCGATGGCTTCGATCACCTGCTCGAGCAGATCGCTTTTGATCGCAGCCTCGACTTTGATCTTCGGCAGGAAGTCGACCACGTATTCAGCGCCGCGGTAGAGTTCCGTATGCCCTTTTTGCCGTCCGAAGCCCTTGACTTCAGTCACGGTGATGCCGGTCACGCCGATGGCGGACAGGGCCTCCCGTACTTCGTCGAGCTTGAACGGCTTGATGATTGCCGTAACGAGTTTCATGTAGGTTCCCCTTTACTGGATCGTACGATTCGGGTTGCGCTCCGTGTGGTCAGAACTTGTAAATCGCCTGCACGCCGAAAGAGTTCTGATTGTTGCTGGCGGTCGTTCCGTTGGAATTGACGAACGCCGGTACGTTCGACCGATCGCCGCGGATTTCGGCGCGCAGGTCGAGGTTCTTGAGCGGTGAGTAGCCGAGCGTCAGCGTCGCTTCCTTCCATTTCTGAACGAGGCCGGTGCGGTAACCGTTCTGGTCGTCAAAGTATTCGCCGCGCAGCGAAACGCGCCACTGGTCATTGATCTGATAATTCGCGTAGCCCGCCCAGCCTTGCCACTTGGCCTTGCTGGCGCCGTTGGCCGTGACAGTGGCGGCGTTGTCCTGTGTGCCGTGGTCATAGTTCACAACGAACGTCAGCTTCTCAGTCGCGTTGAAGGTCGCGACCAAGTCGATCAGGTTACGCGTTCCCTCCGGCCCCGTTCCTACCAGACCGCCGACCCGCTCCTTTCCGGTATAGCCCTGCGCGCCCAGCGTGAACTGCTTGAGGGGCGAGAACAACACGCCAAGTTCGAGGGTTTTCGCCGAGTTGGTGTCCTTCAGCGCATCCCAACCGTTGTTGACGCCGACGATCAGCGAGAGCGTGTCGGTTGCGGCGTAGCTCACGCGCGCACCGGTATGCGTGAAGGGGATCGCGTAGCCGAACAAGATTGAGCGTGAATAGTTGGGGTTGGACGGGCTGTTGATCACCTCCGCACCGGCAAGCGTCACGTACTTGCCGCCCATGATCGTAACCGGGCCGGTCGCGTATTGCGCAAACGCCTGAGTGATGTCCCAGCGGTCCGTCTTGCAGCCGCCGGTCGTGGCCTGGCCGGTGGCTAGGTTGCAGCCAGTGCCATTGCTGGGGTTGGTGTCATACGCGGCGATGACATCGGCATCCTTGCCGAGAGTCGCGTTGAGCACCCCGCCAAAACCCTCCTTGGGCTGCTTGGCGAGAGTGAAAGCGAGCTGGTGCAGATTCAACGCATTGCGGTTAAAGTCGAAAACCCGGTTCGGCCCGCCGATGGTTACCGCTGGTCCGGCGGGGGTCGCATTAAAAGCGCCGCGGCCGGATAAACGGGTATAACCGACATCGATATATCCAGTCAGATCAAAACCCCAGATCGACAGTGGCGCGTCTTCAGTGGGTTTGTCCGCAGCTAGCGCCTGGGCCAATACGGCGACAGGCAGCCACAGTGCTGCAACAACCGCTCCGGCCGTTACGGTTTTTTTGAACATGATTTCCCCTTTCTTGTTAGTAAATATGCAATATTGTGTAGCTATTCGAGCATGGACCGTGCCAGCTTAAAAAATAATTAATATTCAATAAGTTAACTATATCCCCCGTAGCTCAGGAAAGCCGGGCGCACCGCCGCAGTGCGTGTTTCAGGGATCATGCACCAAGTGCTGGCGCGCCGGTTTCCTGCCGGAATGGCCGGCTGCAATACCCGGTGTTGTTACACTCTGCGGCAAGTGGAGGCGTCATGGATCAAAAACTGCTGGATGAAATCAACGACCGGGTGCGCGCCGTGCTGGCGCAAGGCCCGGTGGCCGACCTGGAAAAAAACATGCGGGCGCTGCTGGCCGGCCTGTTCAGCAGGCTTGACCTGGTGACGCGCGAGGAGTTTGATGTGCAGCGCGAAGTCCTGCTGCGGACGAGGGCCAAACTCACGGAACTCGAACAAAAGATTGCGGCGCTCGAAGCCGAAACATCCCGGTCCCCGGC
>JAKFUJ010000153.1 GCA_021732805.1 Betaproteobacteria bacterium
GCGCAATCTTCGACAGGTTCCACAGCGGCGATTCATCGTTGCGCAGCATCTCCACCTGATGCTGCGCAAAGTAGCCGATGACCAGCCCCTTGTTGAAATTCGCGGTGCCGGCCAGCGGCGCCAGTTCTCCGGCAATGGTCTTGATCAGCGTCGATTTGCCGGCGCCGTTGATGCCGAGCAGGCCGTAACGCTGGCCGCTTTGCAGTGAAAACTTGATGCGCTTCAGCACGGCTTTTTCGCTGCCGTCTTCCAGTTGGTAACCGGCCGACACATGCTCCATCACCAGCAGCGGATCGGGCGCGCGCAGCGGCTCGCGGAATTCGAACTGGAACGGCGCCGACACGTGCAGCGGCGCCAGATCCTCCATTTTCGCCAGCATTTTCATGCGGCTCTGCGCCTGGCGCGCCTTGCTCGCCTGCGCCTTGAAACGGTTGATAAACGACTCCAGGTGCGCCCGCTCACGCTGCTGCTTCTCGATCATGCCGGCAACCAGCACCACGGCAGCGGCGCGCTGGCGCTCGAAGTCGGAGTAATGACCGGCGTAACGTTTCAATTTCTTGTTGTCGATATGCACGATGACATTGACCACGCCGTCGAGGAAATCGCGGTCGTGCGACACGATCACCAGCGTGCCCTGGTATTTTTTCAGCCACTCCTCCACCCACAGGATGGCGTCGAGGTCCAGATGGTTGGTCGGTTCATCGAGCAGCAGCAGGTCCGACGGGCACATCAGCGCCTGCGCCAGATTCAGCCGCATGCGCCAGCCGCCGGAGAAACCCGCCACCGGCTGCTCCATCTGTTGATGGCTGAAACCGAGGCCATACAACAACTGCTCGGCGCGCGGCCGTACCGTCCACGCGTCGGCATCGGCGAGGTCGGCATACAACGAACCAATCAACTCACCGTCATCGGCGGCTTCGGCGGCAGCAAGTTCGGCTTCCAGCCGGCGCAGCGTGGTGTCGCCGTCGATGGCGTACTCAATCGCCGGACGATCCAGCGCCGGGGTTTCCTGGGCGACATGAGCGACGCGCCAGCGCTGCGGAAAATCGACATCGCCCTGATCGGCGTGCAATTCGCCGAGCAGCATGGCAAACACGCTGGACTTGCCGGTGCCGTTGGCGCCGATCAGGCCGATCTTGTCGCCGGGATTCAGCGCGACATCCGCATCTTCAAGCAGGACTTTCGCACCACGCCGCAATGTAATTTTTGCAAAACGTATCATCAGTCGCTGCAATCACCTGTTAACAAGCGATCGCCGGAAGCAAAGGGGCGCATTCTACGCAGATTACTCCGCGGATGGACAATATCTGCTGATGAAAGCCGGCATGGTCAAGTACAATCCCGACTACCCGTATCAGGAGCCATCCACCATGCCCCGTTTTCACAGAATTTATTCCGTCATATTGCCCGTCGTGATGATTGCCGTCCTTGGCGGCTGCGAATCCACGACCTCCGGCGGCGCGGTAGGCGCCAACCGTCAGCAATTGCTGCTGGTGTCCTCCGCGGAACTCGACCAGATGGCAGTGCAGGCCTACACCAAACTGAAGGCCGATTCGACGAAAAAAGGCACATTGAATACCGATGCGGCGCTGACCAACCGCGTACGTGGCATTGCCAATCGCATTACGCCGCAAACCCGCGCTTTCCGTGCTGACGCGCCGGGATGGAAGTGGGAAGTCAACACCATCACCAGCGACGAGCTCAACGCCTTCTGCATGCCTGGCGGCAAGATCATGTTCTATAGCGGATTGATCAAACGGCTGAGCCTGAGCGATGACGAAATTGCCGTAGTGATGGGCCACGAAATCGCGCACGCACTGCGCGAACATTCGCGGGAGCAGGTGTCGCAGGCCATCGCCGCACAAACCACGATCGGCATCGGTGCAGCACTTCTGGGATTGGGCGATGGCGCCGCCAGCCTCGCCAATACCGGCTATGAAGCGCTGATCGCCACCCGCTTCAGCCGCACTGACGAATCCGAAGCCGATCGCATCGGCCTCGAGCTGTCATCTCGTGCCGGCTACGATCCGCGTGCCGGCGTCACGCTGTGGCAAAAAATGCTCAAGGCCAGCCAGAGCGGCAGCCGCCCGCCGGAATTCCTCAGCACCCACCCGGCTGAAACCAGCCGCATCCAGCAGATTGAATCATTGTTGCCGACGGTGATGCCGCTTTATCAGGCGGCGCGACGTTGAACGCTGCATCCCGATGACAACCCGGCACTGCTGTTCAATCACCGTTTTGGCAGCGACTGTCCTGTGCGGTTTTGCGTTAATACCACTAACTGCGGCACAAGTTCCTCCCAGTGCAGGCGAGGCAGCACTTTACAGCGGTCTGCACGCGGCGGCACATAACGGCGATGTTGCGAAGATCAATCAACTGATCGTGCAAAAGGCTGACATCAATGCACGTGATCCTTACGGCCGCACGCCATTGCATGTTGCCGCTTACGCCGGCAGGACCGGAGCGATACGTGTTTTGATCGGCGCCGGCGCCAATCCCGGTCTTCTGGAAAAAGATCGTTACGACGCTGTCACTATTGCTGCAGTGGCCGACGACGAAGAAACGCTGCGCACATTGCTGTCGCTGGGTGCCAGCGCCAAACTCACCACCAGCCGTTACGACGGCACCGCGCTGATCGCCGCCGCGCATCTCGGCCATGACGGCGTGGTTAAACAATTGATCGCCGCCGGCGCGCCGCTGGACCATGTCAACAACCTGCATTGGACCGCGCTGATCGAATCCATCGTGCTTGGCAATGGCGGTCTGCGCCATGTCGCGACGATGAAAGCACTGATCGACGCCGGCGCCAACCTGCAACTGGCGGACCGCAGCGGCAATACGCCGCTGAAGCTGGCCAGGGGGCGTGGCTACAGAGAGATGGTGGCCATACTGGAAAAGGCCGGGGCAAAATAAATTCCACAAAGTAATGCATATAAGTAATTGATTTTATTGTTATTTTTATCGAAACCGCCAAGCAATGCCGACTGGCGGTTTTGATTTCCATACACCGCATTGCGCGTGGCAACTGCACGATTTTGCCGAAAATTGCAGTTGATCCCAAAATGCGTCAGGCATGGCTTCCCTGACATCACTGCTGACCGAGGTTCGCGCCTGCACGCTGTGCGCCGACCGTCTGCCGCTGGGTCCGCGCCCGGTGCTGCAGATGCTGGGTTCCGCGCGCATCTTGATCGCCGGTCAGGCGCCCGGCAGAAAAGTCCACGCAAGCGGCGTCCCTTTCGATGACGCCAGCGGCGACCGTCTGCGGGCATGGCTGGGCATTTCCCGTGACGTGTTCTACGACCCGAAGAAAGTCGCCATCCTGCCGATGGGGTTCTGTTATCCCGGTACCGGCAAGTCCGGCGACCTGCCGCCACGGCCGGAATGCGCAGCGACTTGGCGCAAGCCGCTGCTCGCACGTCTGAACAATCTCCGACTCACGCTGGTGATCGGCCAGTACGCGCTGGCCTGGCACCTGCCGGAAGAAACCGGACCGCTGACCGCAATCGTGCAGGGCTGGAAAAAACACTGGCCCGAAACCGTCCCCCTGCCGCATCCGAGCCCGCGCAACAATATCTGGCTCAGGCGCAATCCATGGTTCGAGCGTGAACTGCTTCCGGTGCTGCGCAAACAGGTATCGGCGGCGCTGCGCCGCGACCATTAGGCGGCAGTCCGCACCACCAGCCGCCACAACGCCGTAATCTCCGCGGCCCGTGCCGCATGCAGCGGATCGCTGGTGTCCTGCGATTTGGGATGCGTCGGCCGCGCCTCGCTGCGGCTTTTGACGTTAAGCCCCGCCGCATCAATCAACGCCAGCAGTTCCTCCCGCGTGCGCAGCCCCAGATGTTCGGCGATGTCCGACAGGATCAGCCAGCCCTCGCCTTCCGGTTCGAGGTGTGCCGCCAGTCCCGCAAGGAAAGCACGCAGCATTTTGCCGCCGGCATCGTACACCGCGCGCTCAATCGGCGCGCTGGGGGTGGACGGTATCCACGGCGGATTGCACACGATCAGCGGCGCGCGCCCCTCGGGGAACATGTCTTTTTCAACTATGTCCACCTGCGCATTCAATCCCAGCCGCGACATGTTCTCGTGCGCGCAGGCCAGCGCGCGGGCATTGGTTTCGGTGGCAATGACTTTGGCAACACCACGTTTTGCCAGCACCGCGGCCAGCACACCGGTACCGGTGCCGATATCAAAAGCCAGCGTCTGCGCCGGCAACGTCGCCAGCGATACCAGTTTCACGTATTCGCTGCGGATGGGTGCAAACACGCCGTAGTAGGGATGGATGCGCGCACCCAGCGCCGGCACGTCGATACCCTTTTTGCGCCATTCGTGCGCGCCGATCAGTCCCAGCAGTTCACGCAGCGACACCACGCTGGCCGCGGCGCCCGGCGCGCCCCAGGCTTCGCGGCAGGCCAGCCGCACGTCGGGCGCGCGGCTCAGCGGAATTCCGTAATCCGCTTCCATCGGAATCAGCAGCATCGACAGGGTATGCGCGCGCTGCGCCAGCGCCTGACGGTGGCGATGGAAGGCTGCGCCGGGTGCAGGATCAGGCTCTGCTTGTTTACGCCGCACCTTGCGCGGCCGGTCGATGCGGCGCATCAGCGCCTGCAGCATCTGCCGCGCATTCTGGAAATCGCTGCGCCACAACAGCGCGGTGCCTTCGGCGGCAAGCCGGTACGCCGAATCGGCGCTCATGGTGTCATCTGCGATGACAATCCGTTTCGGCGGCGCAGCGCCGCTTTCGGAACGCCAGCGGGCGGAACGGTCTTCCGTGCCGTCGTTAAAATGGATTTGCGGATGGTCGGTCAAGGGGAAACTTTCATCGGGTGCGACATGCACCGCGGCCCCGAGCATAACAGGACAGGGGAGCAACAAAAAAAGGGGCCGGGCGGCCCCTGATGGTTTGGCTGCGATGCCCTGAAGCATAAAGTTATTGTTTTGTCTTTCCTGACGCCTTGGCGGTCAATCGTTTCAACTACTGTTATTTCGCCAGCCCCAGATCAACCAGCACCGCTTTCATCGAAGCGTAATCCTCCTCGAGGTCCTTGGTAAATTGCGCGCTGCCGGTGAATACATTGGACCAGATGTTTTTTTCCAGTTCTTCTTTCCATTCCGGCGCTTCGGTAGCTTTGCGCAGCGTGGTCTCCCAGTACGCCACCTGCTGCGGTGTCAGCCCCTTGGGTGCAAACATCGAACGCCATGCGCCGAAAGTAAAATCCGCGCCCTGTTCCTTCCAGGTCGGTACCACCGAAAACGCGCCGGGAAAACGCTGCGCCGAGGTAATGCCGATAACCCGCAACCGTCCGGCCGCAACATGCGGCGCCACATTGCCGGCCGCGGTGGTCACCAGATCGATGTGCCCACCCAGCAGATTGGTCACCGCATCGGCAGAACCCTTGAATGCCACGACTTTCAAATCACGCGCACTGCCGCCGATGGTTTTCATCAGCACGCCGGCGGCGATGTGGTTGTGGCTGCCGAGCAGCGGCGAAAAACCGATGGTGACCGACTTCGGGTCCTTGCGCAGACGTTCGATCAGGTCCTTGCCGGTCTTGAGGCTGGAATTCGCAGCGACTGCAAACACCGTGTAATCGTCAAACAGTGAAGCCACTGCCGTCAGATCGGAATGGCGCAGCGGGCTGGAACCGACAATATGATTGGTGAGGATGGCCGGTCCGGCGACCACCAGGTAATGCGGATCGGCGTTGCGTTGCTGCACATAGGTATAGGCGATGCTGCCGCCGCCGCCCGCCTTGTTCTGGATGCTCAGCGTGACCGGCAACAATTTATTGGCAAGCACGATGCGCTCCAGGCTGCGCGCGGTTTTGTCATTGCTGCCGCCCGGCGGATTGGGCACGACGATTTCAACGTTCTTGGCGGGTGACCAGGCCTGCGCGCCAGCGATGGCGCCGACTCCGCCCAATACTGCCGCGATACCGAATTGCATGACTGCACGTGCGTATTGCATGGCTTCCTCCTCAGGACCACACATCGGCGGGAGGGCCGGCGGCCCTCCCCCAACAACAATCGCTCAACTGCTAATTACTTGCCGCCCTGCCCGTTCAACAAAAGATCAACAACCTGCGGCGTGATCTCCTCCGCGCGCTGGTCCATCTGCTCCGGCGTCAGATTGGCAATCGGATGCGGCAACACCAGGAATTTGAAATCCGGCACACCCCAAGTCCTTGCCATTGCCTTGCCGGTTACCGTGAACACATGAGTCACGATGGAAGCCGACGGAACACCCTGCTGCTCAAAAACTATGCTGTCGAGCACACTGCCCGAGCTGCATGACCCTCAATCGCCGACGCCCGCGACGATGATGTCGCAACTGGCTTTGTATTCGGCGATCAGTTCCGGGCTGGGCGCGGCGCCGGAGCTTTTCTTTTTGCGGATCACATGCGCTTTCGCACCGTGTTCGCGCTCAAGGAGGCCGGCAACGCGCAGCAGGATCTGGTCGGAGTTGTGTTTGGTGTTGTCGATGAGGCCGATGCGCAGGCCCTGCAGCGACTGCGGCCGCGACGCGTAAGCGATCGTGCGGCCCTTCACCTCGGTGGTTGGATCGTAGATTTGCAATGACATGATGCCTCCTTGGGTTGCCATTAAAAAAACAACAAAATCAACTACTTAACCACAGATCACAGAGGACACAGAGAAAACCGGAAATCGTTCATTGTTGGGTTTTTGCTATTGAAGTTCTCTGTGCTCTCTGTGTCCTTGTGGCTAAAAGGGGTTTCAATACTTTTTAATTTCCCGGGTGACGCTCTGCGAACCGTTTTTGCCGCCCCAGCCCGGAATATAGGCTGACTGCACACCGGCACGGCCGCCGGCGGCGATCACCAATAAATCCTGCGGCGTCTCAACCAGCGGCATCAGCGTCTTTTCGCTTTCGGCGGTGATCGGGCCCGGACGGATGTTCGCACGCTGCAGGTCGGCTATTTTCGATTGGGTGTTTTCAAATACATACTTCTGCACGTCTACGCGCGACCAGCCAGCCTTTTTCATGATTTCCTGATGCTCGCCGGCAAACACCATCGCGTACTGTGGCTGGCGGTTGGTGCCCGCCGAGATGCGCATCTGGGCGCAGGCCGTGGTCAGCACCCCTTCGGGAGTTGCACTGAGGCCGTTTGAATACTGGTGCGGCGCAAAAGCGGCAAACACGGTCACCGCATTCTGCTCCGGCCGGAAACCGCGTGTGGTGTGGAACGCCGGCCACGGACTGTCCTGCTCGTTCTCGGCAATGCAGAAGGTGTATTTGCCGGCGTGGCCGAGGCTGCTGCGGTCGAGTACGCCGGGGGTGGTGCCAATCACGTTTTGCATCATCAGGCGGATGGCGCGGCCGAGGGTGGCATTGGCGCGCCAGCCCTGACCAAACAGGTTGTCACCATTGTTGATATCGAGCTGTTTGGCGATGGGGCCGTTGACCAGCATGAACACCGCCGCGCCGCCGGTGCTGGTGGCCGGGCCGTGGTAACCGTATCTGGCATCGGCCAGCGCTTCGACCGTGGCCGCAATCACCGGCATGTATTCCGCTTTGCAGCCGGCCATCACTGCATTGATCGCGACTTTTTCGGCGGTCACCGAGATCTGGCGGTTTTCGATGAAGGCGAGCTGGTGTTCGGGTTTGAGGTTCGCCGCTTCGAGCATCGCGGTAATGCGTTCCGCGGTTGGCGGAATCACCGGCAGGCCGTCGGTCCAGCCGTTGGCATAACAAAGGTCGATGGCACTGCCGAGGTCTTCGACGGTGTGCGTCCTCGATTTTAA
Organism: Betaproteobacteria bacterium; assembly: GCA_021732805.1. GTDB lineage: Bacteria > Pseudomonadota > Gammaproteobacteria > Burkholderiales > SG8-41. The sequence goes on from JAKFUJ010000153.1 coordinate 7,765, forward strand.
TGCGGTCATGCTGCTCCTCCGGATGGGCCCCGATCTTGTCCCCCAAGGGGACTTCCTTCGGGGCGTGCCGGGAATATTGCGGATTAGTCTAACAGGGTGTTGAAAAACTCCAGAACATCGCTTCAACTTGGCATGATCGATTTTTCAACCCTCATAAAATCAAAGATTTGCACGCGTGTGCGCTTGGTCGCTTCGCTCCCCACG
>JAKFUJ010000340.1 GCA_021732805.1 Betaproteobacteria bacterium
TTCGCGTCATCCAGCGCCGAGCATACGGGCTGCGCGACGAAGAATATCTGCGGCTGAAAGTTCTCACCTGTATGCTCCCAAAGCTCTAAAAAGCCTCAAAATTACCCACTCGATTCCGTGAAGAGCCAAAAAACTGTTCCTCGCTGGAGGTCACTGGTGGGATCACCACAATGGATTGCGCAGACAACCGCCTGTTTTATAAGTGGTTGAGTGTTGCTGCTTCACGTGGAATACGGGATAAGAAAGGACTGTTAATCAGGTTGTCCCTGGTTCGAGCCCAGGTCGGGGAGCCATCAAAAAAAGCGGCTGGCCACGTGCCGGCCGTTTTCAATCCAATTCCAGGCTGATTCACACCCGGCTTTCGCCTGCATGCCAAGGCGATTCCAATAGCGGCTGCCTGTTTGGCACTCCGCTGAATAAAGTCAGCGCCGACTGCTGCTGCATCGCCAACAATTACTGTCTCGTATTACGGACTAAAGCCTGGATAGCGGACGATTTTCAGCATGGTCATGGCAACTTTACATTCCAGAATTCGCCGGTTATATTTCCACCGCCTCGATGCTTTTCTTCATGAAACGCTCGTATCCGTTGCCTGGGGAACGTGGCCAATAATTTATAAATTTCAAATTGGGGGAGTCATGAAACTCCGTATTTTTGCGACTTTGGTTATCGCCATATTGCTTGGCGCCTGCCGCACGGTGTCCGTCTATGATGTCAGGGATGCTGCAGTTGTTTCGAATGTACCAAATATTTCAAAGGAGGATGTACGCAAAGCCATCACGCGCGCAGGTACCACACTGGGATGGCAGATTCAGGACAATGGACCCAATGCCATGGTCGGCACACTGAAGCTGCGCGAGCATATTGCGGTTGTGGACATCCCGTACAGTGCCAGGCAATACAGCATCATTTATAAAAGCAGCCACAATCTCAACTACGACGGAGCCACCATCCACTCAAACTACAATGGATGGGTGCAGAATCTGCAAAAGGGTATCAACTCCCAACTCAACGTAATGTAGATTCTGACGACCGGAGCCGGCCATAAGCCGGCCCCGGATCCATCATGACTCCGGTAACTGAAATGAATGACGGCATAGCGTTGCATCTGGCCGAGCTGGTCGTTTCGACTTTGAATCTGGAACAATCCGCCATTGAGATTGATCCGGATACTCCCCTGTTCGGTGACCCCGGATTGGGCCTCGATTCAATCGATATTCTTGAAATCTCACTCGTCATTTCAAAACGCTACGGTTTCCAGTTGCGTTCTGATGATCAGAACAACCAGCGCATATTTTCCAGCCTGAATGCGCTGGCAGAACATATCGCCCTGCATCGGACCAAATAACGGACTGGAATGAACCGATGGCGACGCACCATCGCAAAATAATTTCGGAGCATCACCGTTCGTGACGGTCAATACTTCCCGCACTCCGCCCTGCTTGCTGCCGTCGCGATTGATCCGGCCGCCGCCTGCCTTTTTATCAATACTGCACCCGGGCAACGGTTCACTGATGGCCACTGGCATCGCCCATGCATGAGCTGAGATCCACACACGGCTTTGATACGGGCAATATTGCCGCGAAACCGGCAGCGCGTAGCCGGGTAGCCGCGGTAATCCCCGCCTACAATGAAGCCCGGACTTTGCGGTCCGTCGTTTCAGCCGTGCTTGATGAAGTCGGTCTGGTGATCGTTATCGATGACGGTTCAATCGACGCCACGCCGGATCAGATTCGTGATCTGCCGGTTCGGCTGATCCGCCATGAAAAAAATCTGGGTAAATCGCAAAGTCTTGCCGACGGATTCCACGCTGCCTTGATTGCAGGTGCAGAAGTGGTGGTAACCCTCGACGGTGACGGACAGCATCGTCCACAGGATATTCCTGCGTTGCTTGCAGAACACGGGCGATATCCGGATTCCCTGATTATCGGCTCACGACTCCACGAAAAAGCAAACATTCCCCCGGCACGTTACCGCGCCAACCGCTTTGCCAATTTCTGGATCGCATGGGCTGCGGGTTATCCAATCTGCGACAGCCAATCCGGATTTCGCGTTTATCCGGCTGACCTGCTGAAGGCACTGCTGCCATTGATCGGAAAAAGACCGGGATTCGTACTGGAAAGCGAGATATTGATACTGGCGGGATGGCGCAACATTCATGGCCGGGCAGTACCGATTCCTGCGATTTACCCCGTCACCAGCCGGCCCAGTCATTTCAGGCCGGTTCGCGACATTGCACTGATCACTCTGATGGTTGCGAGGCACCTGCTGATGCGTGGATTGCACTGGCAGGGATTGATCGCAAGCCTGCGCGGACCCGGCGCAAGCCGGACAGACAGGCCGCCGGTGTTTGAGATCAGTGAACCCGGTGGCTCACGGGTTCAGCGCAGTGATTAACCGGGATACCCGGTTCGAATTTCCGTTTTCAGCCAGGAAGTTCAGGCAGCGGTAACAGCTCCGATTGCAGCAAACAGATTGGCCACTGTCTCCCGCGGAATGTTGCGGGTAATGAACACAATCCGCGTCGAATGATCTGCGCTTGGCCAGGCTTCCAGCTCGACCGGCGGGTGGAACAGGTGCTGCACCCCCTGAATTACCATGGGTCCCTTGTGCCCCGCCACGTTGACCAGGCCTTTCACGCGCAACATGTCCGAGCCGCGTAATGCCGACAGCACTTCCATGGTTTGTGAAAAGGAAGTCCAGCTCAGCGGTTCGGTATAACGCAGGCTGAAGGATTTGACCCTGGAATCATGACTGTGGCGATGGCCGTGTTCATCCGGCTCACCCATCCAGCGTTCGATGTCTTCGAGCTTGCCCTTCATGTTGCGCAGGCCGACATCGATCAGGAAAGCCAGGTCGATTTCGCCATTGACCGCACGCCGCATCAGCGCCTGCGGGTTGAGTTCGCGCAGGCGGGCCTCCAGCTTTGCGGTGACGGCTTCACCGGCCAGGTCGGATTTGGTGATGACGATACGGTCGGCGAGCGCCGCCTGCTTGACCGGCTCTTCCATGGTCTCCAGTTGTTCGAGGCCGTTGACGGCATCCGCCAGGGTGACCACGCAATCCAGGCGGTAATTTTCCTGCAGGATTTCGTCGGTCATCAGCGTCTGCATCACCGGCGCCGGATCGGCCAATCCCGTTGTTTCGATGACCACCCGCGTGAAGTCGATGATGTCGCCGTTGCGCCGTTTGACGTAGAGATCGCGCAGCGTTTCCTGCAGGTCGCCGCGCAACACGCAGCACAGGCAGCCGTTGTTGAGCAGCATCATCTGTTCGGAGGACACCTCGACCAGATCGTTGTCGACCGCCTGCTCGCCAAACTCATTGACGATGACCGCCACCCGGTTCATGTCCGGCCGCTTCAGCAGCTTGTTGATCAGCGTCGTCTTGCCGCTGCCGAGAAATCCGGTGACGACGCTGACCGGAAACTTCCCGGATAGTGCATCAAGCATTGTTGATAAACCCCGCTTACGCGGTCATTTCGATGGCATAAAGGCCGCCGCCGAAACGGTCCACGGCATAGACCAGCCCGTTTTCATCGACCCACACGTCGTTGATCTGGACGGCGCTTTTCGGCGACATCGCCGGTTTGCCCGGCACGTAATAGGCAATTTCCTGGGGCTGGTACGGGTTCGATGTATCGAACGCGCGCACGCCGCCGTTGAAGAAAGTGCCGAAGACGATGGTGTTGGAGCGGAACGACGCCGGTCCCGGCAGGTTCTCGTGCAGGTTGTGCGCGCCATAACGGCCGCCGCGTTTGGCAAAATTCTCCACCGGCGGCAGCGGCAGCGTCGACATCGGCACCAGGTTGGTTTCGACGGAGGCATTGACCAGCCAGCCGAGTTTGGGCCAGTCGAGACCGTCATCCTTGGTGCATTCGTCGGTGACCAGCAGCATGTCACGTCCGTGCAGCGGCATCACGGTATGGCAGAAACCGTTGTACGGCGGCGAATATTTCCAGTTGGTGACGACCTTCGGATTTGCCTTGTCGGAAATGTCCAGAATCAGCGCGCCGCCATCGAGATAGGCGACGTAAGCGCGGTCCGGACGCTCCGGATAGACATTGATGTTGTGCGGACGGTAGCCGCCGTCGAACTTGGGGTGGCGCGGCGGCGGCGCTTCCTTGTCGCCCTTGTGCGTGCCCGGATAATGCCAGCGACCCACCTCCACCGGTTTCGACGGATTGCGCACATCGATGATGCGGTAGAACTGGAAGTCATTGGGGTGTGTCGGCTCAAAATCTTCGGAACCCGAGGTCAGATGAACGTATTCGCCGTCAACAAACCACACGCAATGCGCGCCGCGCGAATGCGGACCGGAAGCATCGAAATGTGAAATCAGCTTCGGCTTTTCCGGGGTGCTGATGTCGAACAAATCCATGCCGGCGGGTTTGTCACCGGTTTTTTTGGTCTGGTACGCCACCGCCATGATGTCGCCGACCACATCCAGTGAATTCGAGCGCACGCGCTCATGCGGCAGATCGGTCTGCACGATCACCTTCGGATTCTTGACGTCGGTGACATCGACACCGGTAAAGTTCTTCGGCGCAGACTCGTGCGCCAGCCACAGGATGCGGCGACCGTTCTTGGTCACCTGCATGTTGATGCCCTCACCCACACCACCGAACCCGGTGAGTTCGTTGTGGGAAATCAGCTTCATGTTGCGGGAGATGGTCTGTGCAGCCTGGCCCTGCGGTGACATGGTCGGTTTCATCGGGTCTTTCTCTTTCGGGTTTTAGAAATGGGTTCTACTTGCGCTGCTTTTTTCGTTTCACGCCGGCCATCTGTTCAAGCACCGCACAGACAGCCGCCGTATCCTCCATGGCACGGCCCTGCGCATAAGCCGCGGCATAAAACGGTTTTGAAGCTTCGAACAGCGGTACCGGACAATGCAGATCCGCCGCGAACTGCTCAATGATATCAATATCCTTCTTGTAGACGTCCACCTTCATCGTCGCCTTGCGGTAATCATTGGCGATCATCAGCGGACCACGCACCTCGAACATGCGTGAAGTCCCTGCCCCGTCCTTGATCACCTTGTACAGCAATTCCAGATCGAGGCCCGATTTCAGCCCCATGACCATCGCTTCCGCCGTGGACAGGTTGTGGATGGTCACCAGCAGGTTGGCGACGTATTTGAGCTTGGAGCCGTTGCCGTATTCACCGCAGTAATACACGCTGCGTGAAAATCCTTTCAGTGCAGCTTCCGTCTTGCCGTAGGCTTTGCGGTCACCGCTGGCGTAGATGGCAATGTCGCGATTAGCCGCCTGCGCGCCGGTGCCGCTGACCGGACAGTCGAGTACCGTGATGCCGCGTTTGGCGCAACGTTCACGGATATCGTGCTTGACTGCCAGCGGCAGCGTGCTGGTTTCAATGACCACCGTGCCGCGTTTTGCACTGTCGACGATGCCGCCCTTGCCGAAAAAAGCGCCATTGACGGCCGCAATGCTCGGTAGTGAAGTCACCAGTATTGGACAGGCACCCGATACCGCAGCAGCACTGACCGCCGGCTTGCCGCCGAGTTTTTTCAGGGCCGCCCGCCGCTTCGGATCAATATCAAACCCGGCAACCTCGAAACCGTCGGACAGCAGATGGTGCGCAAATGCGCCACCCATGATGCCGAGACCGATGCTGCCTACCCGTTGTTGTTTGATATCTGGTCCTTTCGATAATGACGGTGCGCACTAGCCATTTGGCGAGCTCACTCAGGAATATTTTATAAGTAATTGATTTTAAACAATATTTTTAGCGGCGCCACTGACTTTAATTCGGCTTCAAGTTGATTCGCGCCTGCTCTGCCTGCTCCGGCGTCATGTTGTCGATGCGGTCCTCAAGATACGGAGTCGAACAGACCAAAGCATAACGTGCATGTTCGAGCACCTGCAGTCGGTAACGTTCACCCCGCGGCACTGCAATGATGTCGCCGGTCGTAACTGTTTTTTTATCGTTACCGGCTTGCGCTGCAATTTTGCCGCTGAGCACATAAACAAACATCTCCCTCGTCGATACCGATTCCGGTTCGGCATAACCCGTCGGCACTTCGAACAAGCCGAAGGCCAGACGCTCGCCTTCTATCCAGTTGATGCAGCGGCCGGAACGCGGCGGCGCATCCAGTGTGTCGAGGATCGGATGAAAACAGTCCGGCAGACCCTCGACGATCACCTGTGATTTGCCTCGGGTCTTCTGATGTTTGTCACGGTCGCCGACAGCGTATTTACGGTTGACCTCATCCACCGTCATCGCCTTGTCCGGCACCGCCTCGTCTTCGGCAAGACCGACCACGGTCCAGGTCTTGTCCTTGATGTAGAGATACTGCAGGTTGCCGTCTTCAGTGGCTTTCATCGAATGCCGGGCATAGGCCGGCGCATGAACAAAGGTGCCCGGGGTCACCACCCGGCGGTCCTTGCCGACGATGGCGTTGATCTTGCCGCGTATCGGGAATATCAGCAGCTCATTGGGGTGGTAATGCAGTTCGGAACCGGTGCCTGCGTTCTTGTGCAGCAGGCAGAAGTAAATGTAACGCCCGTCAATCACCGGCGCCTTGCCGGTGGACAGATGCGGCGTCAGATAATTGCTTTCAAAATCCTCAAAGCGGTGAAAAGGCATGGCTGGTTCTCTGCTATGGGTTACCTGATCATCCCGTGACGCATGAAACCTGCGCCATCGGGACGCTCCTCAGACATTTATGCTACACGCGATTCGCACAGCAGCGGCCCTGCCGTCCACGTTATGCAGTGCTTTGCAAGGCACTGCCTCGCTGCCCTAGATCTTGCCGTTGAACAACGCCGTGGCGGCGTTGCAGTAAATGTTTTCACGCTCCTGCTGCGTCAACCCCGGCACCAGTTCCACGCGGTCCACCGGCGCCATCTCACCCATGTCGAAGGGTGCATCGGTGCCGAGTACCACGTTCTCCGATCCAACGACGTCGATCAGATGTCGGATCGATTGCGGGCTGTGAGTCAGCGCATCAAACCAGAATCGTTTCAGCATCTGCAGCGGATCGGATTGGGTCATTTCCGCAGTGTCCGGACGCACCTTGTGGCCGTGCACGAAACGGCCGATCTGGTACGGCAGAAATCCGCCGCCATGGGCGAGCAGGATTTTCAGGTCCTTCAGTTCATCCAGCGCGCCGCTGAACATCAGTTTGCCGACCATGATGGTCGTATCCAGCGGATTGCCGATCAGGTTCATCATGTAAAAGCAATCCAGCCGCCCCGCCGCTCCCTGGGTATTCGGGTGCGCAAAAACCATTACTTTCAGTTCTTCGATGCGTTTCAGCACCGGACGGAATTTCGGATCGGCCAGTTCCTCATCGCCGATCGCAGTGCCAAGTTCCACGCCCTTGAAACCGTATTCCCTGACCACACGCTCCAGTTCGGCAATCGCCGCCTCCGGGTGCTGCATCGGCAACGTGGCCATGCCACGCAGCCGGTCCGGTCTGGTGGCGGCCATCTGCGCAACGCCGTCATTGACGATGCGTGCGGTCTGGATGGCCAGGTCATCCTTCAGATTGTAGAAAAATGTTTGCGGCCCTGGAGAAATGAACGCAATGTCGATTTTCTTGCGGTCCATGGATTCGAGCTTGGCGTCGGCATCGTAGAACTCGGGCTCGAACGGGAAGCGCACCTTGCCGCGGATGAATACCCGGTTGTGACCTTCGCCTTCAATCCTGGTGTTGTAAACAGGATTCGCCTGCATCGCCTTGACGATGGTTTCAGGGATCACGTGGTTGTGCACGTCAATGCGTTTCATGCCTGCTCCTGATTGCGTGATTTTTTGATCGCGATTTGCGCGTTGTTGTTCTGCCTGCGGTGCCGCCCGGCAAGCTGAACACACCAGCTTCCGCGAGAGCCTGCACCT
>JAKFUJ010000196.1 GCA_021732805.1 Betaproteobacteria bacterium
CGCTCAACACGGCTTCATCGATATAAAAATTGCCTGTTGTACTGCGGCTGTCGCGTTTGAAAATCGCGTACGCCGCGTCAGCCATGATATCCGGTTTGCGGCTGGCTTTCAGGATCTCCTCCGGAAAATTCACCGCGATGGCCGCCGTCGCGATGGTCGTACGCGGCCACAGCGAATTCACCGCGATGCCCTGCTCGCGGAATTCCCCGGCCATGCCCAGCGTGCACATGCTCATGCCGTATTTGGCCATGGTGTACGCCACATGGTTCTTGAACCACTGCGGCTTCATGTTCAGCGGCGGCGACAACGTCAGGATGTGCGGATTTTTGCCTTTGGCCAGAAACGGCGCGCAGGCCTGTGAACACAAGAAGGTGCCGCGCACATTGACATCAAACATCAGGTCAAAACGTTTGGCCGGTGTCTCCAGTGTGCCTGTCAACTGGATTGCACTGGCATTGTTGACCAGAATATCGATGCCGCCAAAATGCGCAGCAGCCTGCTGCACAGCAGCAGTCACCGCTTCGTCGTCACGCACATCAAGTTGTATTGCCAGCGCTTTGCCGCCTGCCGCTTCGACTTCCTTGGCGACTTCATGGATGGTGCCCGGCAACCGCGGGTGCGGCGTCGCGGTTTTGGCGGTGACCACAATGTTGGCGCCGTCACGCGCGCAGCGCAGCGCGATGGCGCGGCCGATACCGCGGCTGGCGCCGGTGATGAAAATGGTCCTGCCCCGCAATGCTGACATCGTTGTTTCCCCTGAATTACTTCCCTTGAGTTACTTCCTCTGAATTATTTCCCTTGAAATTGCGGTTTCCGCTTTTCGGTAAATGCCGTAACGCCCTCGGCAAAATCCTGTGTTGCCGCGCAGCGCGCGAAGCCCAGCGCCTCGGCATCCAGCTGCGCTTCCAGCCCGCTGTGCAGCGCACGGTTGGCCAGCGCTTTGGTTTCGGCATAGGCGCGCGCCGGTCCCGTGGCCAGGCGACGCGCCAGTTTTTCAGCCGCTGCGGCGAGCGCATCGGCAGGCAGTACTTGGTTGACGACACCGATGCGCTGCATCCCTTCCGCATCCACGGTATCGGCCAGCAGCATCAGTTCCATCGCCTTCTGGTACCCCGCAAGTCGCGGCAGAAACCAGGTTGCCCCGCCGTCAGGGCTGGTGCCGATACGGCTGTAGGCCAGCGAGAATTGCGTGCCTGCAGCGGCCAGCACCAGATCGCAGGCGAGCATGATGCTCAAGCCGGCGCCGGCCACCGCGCCATGCACCGCGGCAATCACCGGCTGCGGCGCACAACGCAGCGTGAGGATGCCCTGATGCAGTTCGGCAGCCAGTTCCGGCACCAGCGTCGCCATGTTCGCGAGACTGCTGCGGAACATCGCAACGTCGCCGCCGGCAATGAACGCCGGTCCGGCGCCGCGCAGCACGATGACCCGCGCTTGCGCATCAGCAGCCGCACGCTCGCTGGCGGCGCGGAATCCTCGCAGCATGTCCGCATCCAGTGCGTTCATCACCGCCGGGCGGTTGAAGGTGATGGTGGCGATGCCGCCACTCACCGCATAGAGCACGCTGTCGTTCATGTCGCCCGTTTCACGCCTTGCGCGCCAGCGCTTCGAAAGTAACCGGTTGCGTGGTCTGGTGCAGTTCGGATTTTCCGAAGTCTTTCGGAAAATCATCGACCATGATGACCTTGCGTCGCAGTTCAGCAGCCCGTTTCAGCAGCTCCGCTTCCGCCGGCGTGATCACGCCCGCTTTCAGTCCTGCATCGGCCGCAGCATGGCCCCGGGCAATGCCCCCCGCCTGTTGCGCCTGGCGCAGTTTGGCTTCCACCGGCTCTGCGGCAATCACCGCGACCAGCGCCGACTCCAGCGTGCGCACCGGATCATTTTCATTGGCGGAAATAAATACGCCGCGCGTCAAACGATCGCGCGTAGCGCCCGGCGTCATCATCAGCCCGACCACGTCGTGCCCCAGCGGATCGCGCGGTGGCGCGAATTCACGGCCGTAGGGCATCAGCAGCGGAAAAATCAGGCCGCGCAGCAGCCACGACACCACCGGCCACGGCAGATTTTCGAAAATCGAATAAAACGCTTCTTCGATGCGGTACAGGCAATCGAGCAGACCCCAGCGCACCAGCGGCAGATCATCCTGCGGCCGGCCGTCGTCTTCATAACGCTTGAGCACGGCTGACGCCAGATACAACTGGCTCAGCACATCGCCCAATCGGGCTGAAAGACGCTCCCTTCGTTTCAGCGTGCCGCCGCACAGGAACATCGCCATGTCCGCAGTCAGCGCAAACGCGCTCGAAAGCCGTGTCAGCTGCTGATAGTAATGACGCAATTCCGGCGCCCCCGGCACGGCAGTCAGCCGCGCACCGGTCATGCCCATCCACAACACCCGCGCCACATTCGACAGCGTGAATGCGATATGGCCGAAAAACGCGCGGTCGAAATCGCGCAGCGCCTTCCCCTGGTCCGCCTCGCGCGTTGCTTCAATCTCCTTCAGCACGAAGGGATGACCGCGGATCGCGCCCTGGCCGAAGATGATCATGGTCCGCGTGAGGATGTTCGCGCCTTCCACCGTGATCGCAATCGGCGTCTGCATGTAGGCGCTGGCCAGATAGTTGTTCGGCCCCATGCAGATGCCCTTGCCGCCGTGTACGTCCATCGCATCGTTGATGACCTGGCGCCCGCGTTCGGTCAGATGGTATTTGACGATGGCCGAGATCACCGACGGTTTTTCACCGAGGTCCACCGCGCCTGCGGTCATCACCCGCGCCGCATCCATCACATAGACATTGCCGGCGATGCGCGCCATTGCCTCCTCAACCCCTTCAAATTTGCCGATGGACAATTTGAACTGCTGGCGCACGCGCCCGTAAGCGCCGGTGGTCAGTGCCGACAGTTTGGAGATGCCCACGCCGTTCGCCGGCAGCGAAATCGAACGCCCGGCGGCGAGGCAGTTCATCAGCATTTTCCAGCCCTGCCCCAACTGTGCTTCACCACCGATGATGAATTCCATCGGGATGAACACATCCTTGCCCCAGTTCGGGCCGTTCATGAACGTCGCCGTCATCGCGCGATGGCGGCGGCCAATGTGTACGCCCGGCGTATCGGTGGGCACCAGCGCCAGCGTGATGCCGATATCGTCCTCTTTGCCGACCAGATGATCCGGGTCATACAGCTGGAAAGCGAGGCCGAGCAGTGTCGCGATCGGCCCCAGCGTGATGTAGCGCTTCTCCCAGGTCAGGCGGATGCCCAGCACATCGGACTTGCCCTGCCATTCACCCTTGCACACGATGCCGAAATCCGGAATGCCGCCGGCATCCGAGCCGGCCTCGGGACTGGTCAGCGCGAAACAGGGCATCTCGATGCCTTTCGCCAGCCGCGGCAGGTAATGGTCTTTTTGTTCTTTGGTGCCGTAATGCAGCAGCAGTTCCGCCGGCCCCAGCGAGTTGGGCACCATCACCGACACCGCCGCGGTGCCGCTGCGCGTGGTCAGTTGCATCACCACCTGCGAATGCGCCAGCGCGGAGAATCCCTTGCCACCGTATTCCCTGGGAATGATCATGCCAAGAAAACCGTTGTCCTTGATGAACTGCCAGACCTGCGGCGACATGTCGCTTGCTTCGTAAGTAACTTCCCAGTCGCTGAGCATTTCGCACAGCTCGCGCAGCGGGCCGGCGATGAACGCCTGCTCCTCCGCACTCAGCCGCGGTTTGGGATAGGCCAGCAGCTTGCTCCAGTCCGGCTTGCCGCTGAACAGTTCGCCGTCCCACCACACGGTGCCGGCGTCCAGCGCTTCCTGTTCGGTTTGTGAGACAACAGGCAGGATGCGCCGGAACAGTTTCAGCAGCGGTGCGCCGGCCACTGCGCGCCGCAACGGCGACGGAATCGCGATCAGCGCGACGACGATCAACACCGCCCAGGCCACCGTGAGCAGCGCCTGCGGCCACAGTTTGAAATAGGTGAGTAGCCCCAGCCCGGCGGCAAACACGACGCTCCACACCAGTGCCGGCAGGCGGTGATACGCCAGGAACCACGCCACCGCGAGTGCGGCGAGCAGCGCTAACAGGATCGACATCGTGACACCTCCCCCGGGATTTACGTCACCGGATCATCGCCAGCGACGTACCGGCCTGATCAGCAGCCGGTGCAATCAACCATCCAATTTGGAATCCAGCATACACGCGGGGTCGCCGCGCGACAACCACGAAAAACAGTAACTAATTGATTATATTGATATATTAATCAATTCGCGAGGAGATCATCAAGCGCCTCAACGTTTGACCTTGCCGGTGATCGCCAGCAGTTCTTCCAGATGTTTTCTCGCCTGCGCAATTTCCGCAGCGCTCGCCGGACCGGCGGGCTTGCCGTCGATACGCTTCATCGAGATCACCGGTTTGCCGGTTTTATCAAACGACATCATGGTTGCCACGGTCTCGCCGGATTTGCCCGGCGCCGGATAGCGGTCCTGCTTGATATGCAGCAATGCGCCGGCATTGAACACATATTCATTTTTTTCGGTGATGCCGGAAATCAGGGCAATTTCTTCGCGAATCATCTTCAGTTCGGCGCCGCTCCACAACGCATCAAAACCCGAAGACCTGTCCGCTCCTTTCCAGACATGCTCGGTGCGTTCCATCGGTGGCGGTGATGACGTTGCGGCATAAGCGACGTTAACCGGCGCAGTGCCGCAAAAAAACGCGCTCAATGTAAACAGGAATACCTGCCTGTAATTCATCTCCAAACTCTCCCGGATTGTTGGCATGACCGGCACGCAGAACGCGGTCATTGAATCTGGAACGATAAAAAACCTGAAAGTTGCAGGATTTTAAAACGATCGCTGCCCGATTGCCGATTGTCTGGTCATTATTGAGTATTCCCAAAAACATGACAGCCTCGCCAGAGGCATGTTTTTGTCATTATTTATGAAATTTTCAATATTTCAATACCTTGCCCAGCAATGTCGCCACGTCAGTCTGGTTGTTGACCATCTGCTCCGGGAACACCACGGTGATGGCGTGGGTCGGGCAGATCGACTGACACAGGCCGCAATACCAGCATTCGTCCGGGTATCTGATCACCGGCAGCGTTTCGCGATTGTCTTCTTCCTTGTAGATCAGGTCGCCGGGACAAATCCAGTCGCAAAGGTTGCACTTGATGCAGGTTTCGGGATTGATGCGGATCGGATTGAACACTTCTTTTTTTATAACTTCCATTGTCGTCTCCTCACGCCGCCACGGCGGCATTGCCGCGTCTGAAAGCTGCTGACAGCGGCTGGTCGGTGGACAGTGTGCGCGTCACCGGGCCGGCGGCGCCGCGCTCGACAATCACGAACTTGCGCCAGTTCACATCGTCCGTCTGCGGATAATCCATGCGGAAGTGCGAGGAGCCGGTCCGCGTCTCCTGACGTGCCAGCGACGCAGTGGCCATGATCTCGGCGTTCATGCGGATATTTTTGGCTTCGTGCACGCGCATCAGCCCGTGCAGATCGTCGGCCTTCAGCGTCGGTTCGTGTTGGGCCAATGCCTGCAGGGTTTGCAGCGCCAGCCTGAGTCCCTGATCGTTGCGGCGCACACCGACATAATCGCTGACCGTCTGCCGGGTGGTGTCTTCATATTCTTTCCACGGCAGGCCGTCCGGCTGCTGCAAGTGCGCCACGGCGCGCGCGCGCGCGTCATCCAGCGTGCGGCGATCCACTTCAGGCAAGGCGCCGGGCGTGGCACGGATGCGCTGCACAACGCCCTCGCCGGCAATGTGGCCGAGCACTGCGGCGCCGGAGATGCCGCCGCTGACGGTCGCACAATCCCCGGCGGCAAACAGACCCTCGACCGCGGTTTCGCCATTGGTGTCGACGGCGAGGCCGCTGCCGCGGAAATACACGCCGCTGCGCCGGATGCTCAACTCGGACACCGACACCTCGACCAGCTCCTCGCGGAAATTCACACCCTTCTGCCGGTAATACGCCGGCAGCGTGTAACGGTCGACCTGCAGCGTGTGTTCCATGCGGTCGAGCATGTCCTGCGGCAGATGGCGGCAGTCGAGATAGATCGGACCATTGCCGAGCAGGTATTCGTTGATGACGCCGTCGGCGATCACCGCACGGCGGGCGTTTTCGCCCTTCTTGTCGTACTTGAACATGAAACGTTCGCCGGCCTTGTTGACAAAATAAGCGCCGAGGCTGACCAGCGCATTCAAGCCCTGGCAGGAAAATCCCTTGGGCGTCAGCGTCGCCTCCACCGATTCCATATTGGCCAGCGCGGCTCCCGCGTGGTAACCCATCGCCTGCGCATCCCCGGTGTTGTACGGGATATGCCAGGAATCAAAAGCCAGACCCGAGGCGTTATTCGAGATGCGGTTGACGTCACCCGCGGCCAGCACTACCGCTTTGGCGCGGATCACCGTCCACTCGCCGGTGCGGAAATTGAAGGCGATGGCGCCATAAGCGCGGTTGTCCTTCACCAATAACTGCACCACCATGGTCCGCATCAGCACCGTGGCTTTGCCCTTGCGCACGCGTTCACCGAGGTGTTTCTTGAAATCGGTGCCGTCGAAATTAATGTGGTAAGTGCCGGGTAAGCCGAAGGAACGCAGGCGGTAATAATCGCCCGTCTGACGATCTTTGAAGTCGACACCCATGGCTTCGATTTTGCGGAATATGCGCGGCATTTCACGGATCACCCGCCCGGCGACCGCCATGTCGACAATGCCGTCGGTCAGTTCGGGCACGTGTTTCAGCAGGAACTCCGGCGTATCCCATTCCGGCCCGGAATCCATGATGGTCAGGTAATGGTCGACGCCGCAACCGATGCTGCCGCAGTGGTCAAGTATCTTGCCCTTCTCGCAGATCACCACCTTCAGCCCCGATTCCAGCGCAGGGATTGCAGCCATGCTGCCGGCCACGCCGCCACCGATGACCAGCACATCGGTATCCAGCCGCACAAAATCATCCGTCATTTGAGTCCCGTCGCGCGATGTCACGCCTTATTTTCATCATTTCACATGCTACGGGCGTGACCCGGACAAAACCAGTGACGCGATGGTGTTTTTTCAGGACTTTCCAGCTATCGCGTAATGGCCTGCGCGCGAAACTGGCGCGGTGAGACCGCGTAACGCTGGCGGAAACGTCGCGCGAAGTACGCCTCGTCTTCGAAACCCACGGCGGCGGCGATGTCACCAATGCGCTGCGTGGTGTGCATCAGCAACTCGCAGGCTTTTTCCATGCGCCGCTCGGTGACCAGGTCGACAAAGGTTTTGCCGGTTTCCTTTTTGATCAGATGCGCGAGGTAATTCGGCGATAAATCCGCCGCCGCTGCCGCATCTGCGAGTTGCAGACGACCGCCAAGGTTTTCCCGCACATGGCGCATCACCCGTGCCAAGGCATCACGCCGGCTGCTGCGCTGCGCCTGCCCGGCCGCTAATCGCGTAATGCCGCGCTCATGGGCGCGGCACACGGTGCCGATCAGCAACAGCAGATGCGCGCGGATCATTTCCACCGAGCAATAACGGCGGCGCAGGTTTTCCGCCTGCATCTGCCGGCAGGCCTCTTGCGCCAGCTTGAGGTTCGCGCCGGTGAGTTTGAAATCCAGGTATTCCTGAAACAGGAAAGGCGCCAGTTCGGGTGCGCGCTGCAAGGGCAAGTCTTCGAGGTCCAGCGGATCGACATCGAGTTCCGGGCGCAGAAAATTCAGGTTAAAGCTGATGACGTAAAACCTCGAGCGCGGTGGATGCGGCACCCGGTGTACCCGGTACGGCAGCACGAAACTGAGGCTGCCGGGCCCCAGCGGGCGCGTCGTAGCGGCAATGTGCTGCTCGGTGCGCCCCGCCAGATTCAGCTGGATCTGGAAATAT
>JAKFUJ010000204.1 GCA_021732805.1 Betaproteobacteria bacterium
TCGCGATGCCGTGTTCATCGGCTGCCGCGATGACTTCCGCATCGCGCAGGCTGCCGCCGGGCTGGATGATGGCTTTTGCGCCGGCGGCGGCAAGCACATCGACACCGTCGCGGAACGGGAAAAAAGCGTCCGAAGCCACGACCGAACCGGCAAGTTTCAGACCGGCGTTTTCGGCCTTGATTGACGCAATCCGCGCCGAATCAATCCGGCTCATCTGCCCGGCGCCGACGCCCAGCGTTTTCCCGTCACCGCAAAATACAATCGCATTCGATTTCACGAATTTCGCCACACGCCAGGCAAACAGCATATCGGTAATTTGCTGTGATGTCGGCTGTTTCCGGGAAACCGTTTTCAGGTCCTGTTCCGAAACATTCTTGTTGTCCGCGGATTGAATCAGCAGACCCGAACCGATACGCTTGGTATCGTGCGCATTGCGTCCGCGCGCCCAGTCCGTTTTTCCATCCGGCTCCATGCCGTCCATGGCGATCTCCAAAACCCGCACATTGGCTTTGGATGCCAGCACCTCCAGAGCGCCTGCTGCGTAGCCCGGCGCGATCAGAACTTCAACGAATTGCTTGCCGACAGCTTCCGCCGTATCCCGGTCTATCGCGCGATTGAAGGCAATGATGCCCCCGAACGCGGAGGTCGGATCGGTCGAAAACGCTTTTGCATAGGCTTCTGCACACGACGCGCCTATGGCTACTCCGCAGGGATTGGCATGTTTGACGATGACACAGGCCGGCTGCTCGAAACTCTTGACGCATTCCCATGCCGCATCGGCGTCGGCGAGATTGTTATAGGACAATTCCTTGCCCTGCACCTGCCTGGCCGTGACCAAGGAGCCCGGCGCCGGATAAAGATCGCGGTACAAGGCGGCGCGTTGATGCGGGTTTTCCCCGTAACGCAGGTCCTGGATTTTCACAAACCGCCCGTTGGCCTGCGCCGGAAATTCGCTGCGCGTGCCGTCGCTTTGTAGAGACGACAGATAATCGCTGATCGCGCCATCGTAATTCGATATGCGGTTGAACGCCGCAACGGACAACGCAAAACGCGTGCTGTCGGACAACGCGCCGCCGGTGCGCTGAAGCTCATCAAGCACCGCGTCATATTGCGACGGGTCGGTCACCACGCTGACGCTTTGCCAGTTCTTCGCCGCAGAGCGCACCATGGCCGGGCCGCCGATGTCGATATTCTCGACAGCGTCTTCGAGGGTGCATCCGGGTTTCGCGACTGTCGCCTCAAACGGATACAGATTGACCGCCAGCAAGTCGATCATCGGAATCTTCGCCGCGCCCAGCGCCTGCATGTGCTGCGCATTCTCCCTGCGCGCGAGCAGGCCTCCGTGAATTTTCGGATGCAGCGTCTTGACCCGGCCATCGAGCATTTCCGGAAATCCGGTGTAATCGGCAACTTCGGTGACCTGGAGCCCGGCATCGCGCAGCATTTTGGCGGTGCCGCCGGTGGACAGCAGAGTCACACCGAATGCGGCGAGTCCGCGCGCGAATTCGAGCACGCCCGTCTTGTCGGAAACGCTGATCAGGGCTTGTTTGATGGCGGCCATGGCTGCGGGGCGGAAAGACGGATGGGCCCGGACAGGTTGAACCCGTCAGAACTTGATGTTGTAGGTCTTGATCTTCTTGCGCAGCGTGTTGCGGTTGATGCCCAGCATTGCCGCGGCATGCGATTGATTGCCGCGCACCTTGTGCAATACCGATTCCAGCAGCGGTTTTTCCACGCTGCCGATGACCATATCGTATACGCCGCAGGCTTTTTCCCCGTCGAGATCACGGAAATAGCCGTCGATCGCCCGGCGCACCACGCGGGCCATTTCGGTTTCATTCATCATGCTGCCAGTTCCTCCGCTTACTTATTCATCATGCTGCAAGTTCTGCAGGCTCTTCAACTTCCATACGCCCGGGTTTATTCATCACGCCGGTTTCTTCGACATAAATCAGGCGTTCGCCCAGGCCTGAAAGTTCGGCAAAATAACCATTCACGGCATCAATCTGTTCGGCGCAGGTCTGCAGCTGGTTCATGCCGTGACGGAACGCCGCCGAACCGGCAAGTCCCCTGGTGTACCAGGAGATGTGTTTGCGCGCGACGCGCACGCCCGTTTGTTCGCCATAAAAACCATAAAGATCGTGCAGATGCGCGACCAGCACACGGTGAATTTCTTCAACCGCCGGCGGCGGCAGGTGTTTGCCGGTGGCCAGAAAATGGGAAATTTCACGAAACATCCACGGCCGGCCCTGCGCCGCGCGACCGATCATCACCGCATCGGCTTTTGTATATTCCAGCACCTGTTTGACGCGCTCCGGCGTGGTGATGTCGCCATTGGCGATCACCGGAATGCGGATCTCCGCTTTCACGGCA
The DNA here is from genome assembly GCA_021732805.1 of Betaproteobacteria bacterium. Taxonomy (GTDB): domain Bacteria; phylum Pseudomonadota; class Gammaproteobacteria; order Burkholderiales; family SG8-41. Next base: position 2,374 of record JAKFUJ010000204.1, read on the forward strand.
GCGATAGTGTCGTATTCGGCTTCGCCGGTATAAGCGCAGGCGCGGGTGCGCCCGTGGATGGCCAGCGCCTGGATGCCGGAGCTTTCGGCGATGCGCGCAACCATCAGCGCATTGCGGTGATCGCGGTCCCAGCCGGTGCGGATTTTCAGCGTCACCGGCACATCGACTGCGCCGACCACGGCCTTGAGGATGCGCGCGACCAGCGGCTCGTCCTTCAGCAGCGCCGAGCCCGCCATCACATTGCAGATTTTTTTCGCCGGGCAGCCCATGTTGATGTCGATGATCTGCGCGCCCTGGTCGACGTTGTAACGCGCTGCGTCGGCGAGCATCTGCGGATCCGCGCCGGCAATCTGCACTGAAATCGGATCGACTTCACCGTCATGGTTGGCGCGGCGTTTGGTTTTTTCCGAACCCCACAGCAAAGAATTGCTCGCCACCATCTCCGACACCGCCATGCCGGCGCCCATCGTCTTGCACAACTGACGGAAGGGGCGATCAGTCACGCCCGCCATCGGCGCCACGATGAGGTTGTTTTTGAGTTGATGAGGGCCGATGCGCAACGGACTTGTTCTTGTAGGATCAAAGGGGAAAGTGCGGGGGGAAAGGGCGCCATTGTAATCACACTCGCCCGGCATGCAAAGCAAAATATGCCTATTTTTTAAGCACCCGTCGCGTTTGCACAACGGCCTGTCAAACTTGTTCGAACATCATGAACGTCACGCTTGCTGCAACTCTCAGTCAAAAATGTTTGGTATCAATATGTTTACTGCGCAATGCTCGAACGCAACGTGCAGATTGCACAGTAACCCGTGGCATCACATTGATTTGCCCGCTTGCGGCGCAATCAGCCGCGCGAACCGAAGGTCATGCGTCTGACCAGAAAATTTTTCAGGGGCGGCATGCAACCCAGTAAAGCAAGTCCCGTGCCGCGCGCCAGTCGCGCCGGCAACAGATCGTTGGAGAACAATTGCACCAGCGCATGGGTGAAGCGGGTACCGCCACGACGATCCGCGGCTCGGCGCGCATGATAGCTGTCCAGCCATTCGCGCGAGCCGAGCGGCGCCGGATGCCCGCGAAGTATCAGTTCGGCCAGTTCCCAGGCATCGCGCAAGCCCAGATTGAATCCCTGTCCCGCCACCGGATGCAGTGTTTGCGCGGCGTTGCCGATCAACACCCTGTGCTCGGCCGCCGGTTGCGCACGACGTTGCTGCAGCGGATACGCAGCGCGTCCGGTCACCGCGGTAAAGCGGCCGACGCGGCTGCCGAAACAGTCGTGGAGCTCCTGCATAAATATTTCCGGCGCCGCCGCGCACAATCGGCGTGCATGCTCCGGCGTGGTGGTCCACACCAGTGCCCAGCCTGCACCCGCATTTTCAGCATCCTGTTTACTGTCGGGTAACAGGGCCAGGGGTCCGTATGCGGTAAAGCGTTCATAAGCCGTATTGTTATGCGGGCGCTCACTGACTACATGCGCCGTCACTGCGCATTGTTGATAGTTGATGGTTTTACCGGGAGATTCGCCGGCCGCACCGCCATCAGCGATCACCGCCAGCGCCGCCGTCAGTTCACGCGGTTCACCGGCATGTTCGTATTCAATATGGGCCTGATCAGCGCCGCGAGTCGCCGTGACCTGCGCGCCTGTCAGACATTGCACTGAAGTCGCCATGACAGATTGCGCCAAAGCCTGCGCCACACGGTTGTAATCGACGACATAACCCAGCTCGGGAAAGCCGGCTTCGGCAGCCGTCAGACACACACGGCCGAATCCGCCGCGTTGCGATACATGGATATTGCGGATCGGCGTTGCCGTTGCCGCCAGCGCCGGCCACACGCCCAAACGCTCCAGGATCAGCCGGCTGCCCCAGGACAGCGCCAGCGGCCGGGCATCGCCAGTGCCTGCCGTGCGCGACTCCAGCAACACGATGCGCTGTTCGCTGTCGCCCAGCGCCAGCGCCAGCGCACTGCCCACCGGACCGCCGCCGACAATGACGATGTCGGCGGACTCATTATCGGCAGACTCATTACCAGCGAATTCAGGCATGGCGGCCGCGCATCAGTGCTTCAATGTCGGCAATGGCTTTCGGCGCGCCGGCGCTGAGAATTTCGCATCCCTGCGCGGTGACCAGCGCATCATCCTCGATGCGCACGCCGATATGGTGAAATGATTCGGGCACGCCCGGCGCCGGCCGGATGTAACAACCGGGTTCGACCGTCAGCACCATGCCCGGCTCGAGTTCGCGCCATGCCCCGTTCAGCTTGTAGTCGCCGGCATCATGCACATCCAGCCCCAGCCAGTGTCCCGTGCGATGCATGTAGAACTGCTTGTAGGTTTCCTGTTCCAGCACGCCGTCCAGGGTGCCTTGCAACAATTTCAGGTCGATGAACCCCTGCGCCAGCACTTTTACCGCGGCGTCATGCGGATCGTTCCAGTGTGCGCCCGGTTTGACCGTGGCAATCGCCGCCGCCTGCGCTGCCAGCACCAGTTCATACACCGCGCGCTGCGGCCCGCTGAAACGGCCGTTCACCGGAAACGTGCGGGTGATGTCGGAAGCGTAGCCGTCGAGTTCGCAACCGGCATCGATCAGCAGCAGATCGCCGTCGGCAAGCCGCGCGCTGTTTTCCACATAATGCAGCACGCAGGCATTGGCGCCGCCGGCGACGATGGCGGTATAAGCAGGGGACTGCGCACCGCAGCGGCGGAATTCATGCAGCAGCACGGCTTCGATTTCGTATTCGATGGCCCCCGGTTTCGCCGCCTGCATTGCGAGGCGATGCGCGCCACCGGAGATTTCACCGGCGCGACGCATCAGCGCCAGTTCATGGTCGTCTTTGCGCAGGCGCATTTCGTCGAGCAGCGCATGCACATCGCGAATTTCGTCAGGTGCGGCAACACCGGCGCGCGCGCGGTTGCGTACCGTGTTGATCCAGCCCAGCACGCGCGCGTCCCACGCCACATCAGCACCCAGGTGCACATGCACTGCCGTGCGGTTCGCCAGCAAATCCGGCACCTGCGCATCCAGTTCATCGATGCAATAGGCGGCATCGACGGCGAACACCTCACGCGCCATTTCAGGACCGTAGCGAAAGCCGTCCCAGATTTCGCGCTCGATATTTTTTTCACGGCAGAACAGCATGCTTTGCGCTTGGTCGCCGCCGGTCAGCACCAGCACCGCCTCGGGTTCGCGGAAGCCGGTCAGATAATGGAAATAGCTGTCATAGCGGTAGGGATAGTGGGCATCGCGGTTGCGGATGCGTTCGGGCGCCGTCGGCACGATGGCCACGCCGTTGCCGAGCTGTGCGGCCAGACGCGCACGGCGGTCACGATAAACTGCGGTGTTGATTTCGGTCAGGGCTGGCATGGCCTGATTATAGTCGCGCGCCCGCGGGCTTCAGCGGCCTGCTCTTGCCGCCTGGTCCAGCGCAGCCAGCCGTTGCGGCGTGCCGACATCATGCCATTGCCCCGGATACAGTTCACCGCTGACCTGTCCGCCTTGCATTGCGGCGATCAGCAGATCCGCCAATCGCGCCCGGTCGCCGCGTTTGACCCCGGCGAACAGCGCCGGATGATAGGCGCCGATGCCGCTGAAGGTATGCTGGACCGCCGCATCCGCCAGCACCCTGCCGGATTCGAGTCCGAAGTCGCCGTGCCGATGCTGCGGCGGATTGCCGACCAGTACCAGGTGCGCCAGCGCAGCTGCCGGCGTCAATTGCCCGGCCGCGCGGCATAAAACCGAAAAATCGTAATCGCTGTAAACATCGGCATTGACTGCGATAAACGGAGCACTCCCCAGCAAAGGCAGCGCATAAGCAATGCCGCCGGCGGTTTCCAGCGTTGTCGGTTCGCCGGTCGTTTCCCGTGAATATTCAATATGCACACCCAGCGCCGCGCCATCGCCCAATGTTGCCGCGATCTGTTCGCCGAGATGGGCCAGATTGATCACCAGGTCGCGGATCCCTGCCCGTTGCAGCGCAGAAATTATCATTAAAATCAATGGTTTATCTCCAATGCGCAGCAGCGCCTTGGGACAATGGTCGGTCAACGGCCGCATCCGTTCGCCGCGCCCCGCCGCGAGAATCATGGCTTTCATCGCAGTGCGCTCAAAAGGTGTAACCGACCTGCGGCCGGCGCTGCTCGAGTTCGTCGAGCAGCCGGGCCAGCGGCGCCAGCGCGGCGTAACGCGCACACACCGTACGCACATATTGCAGAAACCGCGGTGCGTCTTCCAGGTAAGCCGGTTTGCCGTCGCGATAACGGATGCGCGCGAATATGCCCAGCACTTTCAGGTGACGCTGCAAACCCATCCATTCCAGCGCGCGGTAAAACTCGCTGAAATCGGCATCCACCGGCAGCTGCGCGCGTTTCGCCTGCTCCCAGTAGCGCGCGCACCAGTCGATGACGCGCTCCTCCGGCCAACTGATGAAGGCATCGCGGAACAACGACGCCACATCGTAGGTAATCGGGCCGTACACCGCGTCCTGGAAATCGAGCACGCCGGGATTGGGTTCGGACAGCATCAGGTTACGCGGCATGAAATCACGATGCACATACACCGCCGGCTGTGCCAGCGCGCTGTCGGCGAGCAGCGTGGTGATTCCGGCCAGCGTCGTGCGTTGCGCGTCGCTAAGCAACAGGCCGAGGTGGCGGACTACATACCATTCCGGAAACAAATCCATTTCCCGCTGCAGCAGGGCGCGATCGTACGGCGGCAGCACACCGGGTCGGCTCGCGCGCTGCCAGGCGATCAATGCGGTGATGGCATCGCCAAACAGCGCTGCGGCATTGCCTTCGTTCAATGCCTGCAGATATGTGGTATCGCCGAGATCGGACAGCAGCAAAAAGCCGCGCTCGATGTCGGCGGCCAGCACGGCCGGCACGTGCAGGCCGCCGTCATGCATCAGTTTCGCCACCTTGACGAAGGGCCGGCAGTCTTCCTGCGGCGGCGGCGCATCCATCGCGATGAACGTGCCAGCGGCGGATGTGACGCGAAAATAGCGACGAAAACTGGCATCGGCGGATGCCGGCGCGAGCGCAAAATCGGCGCCGGCCAGCACACCGGTCAGCCACGCATGGAGTGCTTCAAGACGCGCATCGCGCCCTTCTGCCGAGGATGGTTTCAAGCGTTGCTTCAAGCAGTGAATTGTGAGATTTTAGCACCTCGCCTGACAACTCCCCTGATGCCTCTTTCCCGAAAAACCCGGATTGCACTCGCCGTATTGTGCGCACTGCCGCTGCTGGCCGGCGCCGACGAAGGCTTGAAACTCAAGCCGCAATCCGGGTTGCTGCTGATTCCACCCGAGAATCAGGATGTAGTGCCGCTGTTCGTCGAAGCCGACCGCATCCAGGGCACCCAGGACAAGGAAATCGAAGCCTTCGGCAATGCCCGGCTGCGCAAGCGCGGACATGCCTTCTACGCCGACTGGATGCGCCACGATACGCCGACGGATGTGATCACCGCAA
>JAKFUJ010000197.1 GCA_021732805.1 Betaproteobacteria bacterium
GACATCATTGAAGGCAGGTAAACCGGCTTTTAATGACTGATCCGGGCGGCGTTTGAATTTCTACCTCGTCGCCGTTTAACGGAAAACCGGACTTGCGCGCAATGCCCGGCGTTACGACCAGAAGGAATCTGGTCAGGCCATTGCCGCCTGTGCTGCAGTCACCACAATTTCGATCCGGTAATCCGGGTTCGACAAGGCGGCCTGCACCGTCGCACGCGGCGGCGCTGAACCCGGGCTGCCCCAGGCATCCCAGACTTCGTTCATGGCCGCAATGTCCTTGATGTCCGCCAGAAATATCAGCGTACGCAGAATGCAGGTCTTGTTGCTGCCGGCCTCGGCCAGCCGTTGATCAACCTGCGCCAGCACATCAGCGGTCTGGCTGCGGATATCGGTCGCCTGGCACTCCGGCACCATGCCCGCGAGATAAACCACGCCGTTGAAGATGGCGGCTTCGCTGTAGCGCGCCGCAACATGCCGTCTCTGCAAACCCATATGCTTCCTTCTGTGAATGAATGCGTTGCAATCAGGTCATCATGCCGGTGATATTGACCACAGGCACCGGTTCGGCAACACCCTTGAAACTCATTTCACCCAGCGGCTCGGCGCGTACCTGGCTCTCGATACGGACAAACGTTTTATGGTTGGTCAGTATCTGACCGCCCTTGGCTTCGCCGCACAGTCGCGCAGCATGATTGGTCACCGAACCAATGCAGGTGTAATCCCATCGCCCTTCGAAGCCGATCGCACCCAGGGTTGCATAACCCTGGGCAATGCCGATGCCGAGATCGAGTTCGAATCCACGCTTCTGCCACGCCGCCCGCAACGGCGCAAAATCCCTTTGCATCGCCAGTGACATGCGCACCGCATTCGCCATCGGGAATTCCATCTTTATCGGGTCATTGAAATAAATCATCATGCCGTCGCCGGTAAACCGGTCCAGCGTACCGCCTTCGGCGAATATCAGCGGCCCCATCGCATTGTGGTATTCGGACAGCACTTCCATGACCTCTTCCGGCTCCACCTTGTCGGTAAACGCGGTGAATCCGCGCATGTCGAGGAACACCACCACCACCTCACGGCGATGGGTTTTCAGCATTTCCTCGCCGCCGGTCTCGACGATGGATTTTGCGATCTGCGGTGAAAAAAACCGTTTCAGCAGCCCCAGCCGGTCGATCTGTGAAAGCTGTTCCCGCACACGCGCTTCCAGCGTGCGGTTCAGTTCATGCAGTTCATCGCGCAACCGCTTTTTTTCCAGACTCGCACTGACCCGCGCAGCCAGCAAGGTTGCGTCGAACGGCTTGGGCAGATGGTCTTCCGCCCCCAGCTTGATGCAGCGCACGACGCTTTCCTGATCCTCCACGGCGGTAATCATGATCACCGGAATATCGCGCAACACAGGATCGGCCTTCATCCGCTCCAGGACTTCGTAGCCGTTCAACTCCGGCATCATCACGTCCAGCATCACCAGATCAAATTTTTTCAACTGCAACTGCTCGAGTGCCTGGCGACCGTCATTGGCCGTGGAAATATTTTCATAACCTTCGCGCTTCAGACGGCGCGTCAGCGTGTAGCGGTTATCGTCATTGTCATCGACAACCAGCAGGGCGGCTTCTGCTGCTTTCATCATCCGGTCTCCTGTGGAGCAAGTGCCTTGATTTTCCCGAGCAGGCGCTCGAATTCGACGGGTTTGGTGTCGAAATCATCGCATCCTGCCTCAAATGCCTTCTCCTTCTCGCCGGCCATCGCATTCGCGGTCAGCACAATCAGCGGAATATGTGCGGTGGCATCACCACCCTTGATCTGCCGCGTCGCCTCCCAGCCGTCGAGCACAGGCAGACTGAGGTCCATCAGGATCAGGTCTGGCTGCTCACTCCCCGCCTGGGCCACACCATCCGCACCGTCACGCGCGATGATCACGGTGAATCCTGCACGTTTCAGCCGCCGCTCCAGCATGTAGATGTTGTCGTCGTTATCCTCGACATAGAGTATTTTCATACAGTCTCTTTCCGCTCACCTTTACCCGCGCCATCACGCCGGCGCGAAATCGAAACCTCCAATACCTGCCCGATCTCGCTCAACAATTCGGCCAACTCGGCAGAACCCTTGTCCATGACCCGCTCGACATGCCCGTTCAGCTGTGCACGTTCTTCGACTGTCAGATCTTTCGCGGTAACCACGAGGACTGGAATGTCGCGCCATTCCTGCCGGCTGCGCATTTCGATCAGAAACTCGAAACCGTTCATCTCCGGCATCATCAGGTCGAGCATGATGACGTCCGGACGCGACTCGGCCAGGCGGACCAGCCCGACGCGACCATTTTCCGCCTCCCTCACCTGCCAGCCATCCCGCATCAGCGACTGGCTGACGCCGTTGCGCATGAAATCATCATCATCAATCACCAATACCTGGCGGCCACTGGTGCCACAGGCCGCGCGCAACACCCCGGTCAGTTTTTCACGGCTCACCGGTTTGATCAGGTATTCGGTCGCGCCCAGCGCGTAGCCCCGGGTCCGGTCATCGATGATGGTCATCAGGATCACCGGAATGTCGGCGAGTTCAGGATCACCCTTGATCGCAGCCAGCACCGTCCAGCCATCGAGCTGCGGCATCAGTACATCCAGCGTGATCGCTGCGGGATGCAGTTCGCGGGCCAACCGCAGGCCTTCATGGCCATCGCTGGCGGTCACCACCTTGAATCCCTTGCGCGTCAGGAAACGCTCGGTCAGATCCAGCACCGACTCGTCATCGTCGATCACCAGGATCACCGACCCCCGTGGTGTTTCGCCCGCCGGCAGCGCGGCCGGTCGTGCCGGCACCACCACCGGCGCCGCACCGGACTCGGCCGGCAGATGCATCAGGAAGGTCGATCCCTTGCCGGGCTCGCTGGTCACGGTGATTTGGCCGCCCATCATCTGGCACAGTCGCCGGCTGATCGCCAGACCAAGTCCAGTGCCGCCGTATTTGCGCGTCGTCGAGGCATCCGCCTGCACGAAATCGTTGAACAGCCGGGACAATTGCTCGGGTGTCATGCCGATACCGGTATCGGTCACGGCAATTTCCATCCAGTCGCGTCCTTCCCGGGCCTCGCGTCGCACGGTGACGCCAACCGTGCCGTCCTTGGTGAATTTGTTGGCATTGCTCATCAGGTTCAGCAGCACCTGCCGCACGCGAATCTGGTCGGCATGCATGCTGCCGATGTCCGCCGGACACTCGAGCACGATTTTATTGCCGTTCTTGCCGGCGAGCATCTCGATGGTCTTGACCACGTCGCCGACCAGCTGCGCGATGGGGAATGTATCGGCATGCAGATCCATCTTGCCGGCCTCGATTTTCGACAGGTCGAGGATGTCGTTGATCAGCTCCAGCAAATGGCGTCCTGCGCGCAACACCCGTTCCAGCGGCTCGATTTCGTCATCGCGCTTCAGGTCCCGCGCGTCCTCAAGCACCATCTCGGTCACGCCGATGATGGCATTCAGCGGTGTGCGCAATTCATGCGACATGTTGGCAAGGAATTGCGATTTCAGTTGATTCGCCGCCTCCAGCTGCGCGCCTTTCTGGCGTATTTCGTCGAACAGGCGCGCGTTCTGAATGGCCAGCACGGACTGCCCGGTAAACGTCTGCAGCATGCTCACTACTGACGGACGGAATTCACCGGGATTGATGCGCCGGATGACCAGACCGCCGACCAGCCGGTCATCGCGCAGCAGCGGCACGCCGAGCACGGCGCGGTAACCCCCGCCGCGTCTATGCACTTCACGCAACCTGTAATTGGGATCCTGCTCGACGTCAGCGATCTGGTACGCAGCGCGGCCGGCGGCGGCCATGCCCACCGCACCCTGACCGATCTTGAGACATGACTCGCGCAGGGAAGCAACCATTTCCCCAGTCATGCCGACATTGACGCGCGGATTGAACACCCCTGTCGTCTCGTCATATTCGTACAGGGTGCCGGAATCGGCTGCGCCCAGTTTGACGGCCTGGGTCACGATGGTTTCAAGCACCTTGTCGATGTCGAGTGAGGCGCTGACCGACTGACCGACCTCGCCGAGGATGCGCAGTTCCTCCAGTTGTTTTTCCGCCAGCTCGGCGCGTACCCAGCTTTCCGCCAGATAAACCTTGATCATGATGCACAGCAGAATCGCCCCCAGCACTTCCAGCAGCATGCTCATCTTCAGCAGCGACCGGTCTTTTTCGACCTCCTCCTGCCTGGCGGCCAGTGTCCGTGTTGACTGCAGCAGCACCTCTGTATCGCGCAGTATGTTTTTGACAATCAGTTCACCATCGGCATGCACAGCCCGGTCAGCGGGAAGCACACTGCCGGATGCCGCCTTCAGACGTTCCAGCGGTTCACGCAAATAGCCCAGTGCGACCACATTGGATTCCGTGTCTTCCCAGACCCGGGCCACGTCCGCCATCTCCGGAACCACCTGCAGCGCCCATTCCGGCAGGGAAAATTCGCCCGTAGTGCCGCCGCCCTTCAGCACGCCGACGACAATCACAATCCTGTTGCGCGCTTCAAGCAGCTGCTCAAACCCCCTGGCGTCCCCGCTCAGCGCCTGCTGGGAGGCTTTGCCCAGCCGCTGCGACAGCATGCTGATTTCGGCGTTGGCTTTGGCATAGGCCGCGCCGGAAGAGACGCGAATATCGTTGACGACCGTGGTAATGCCGACCATCACCAACAAAAACAACAGCGCACCACCAAGGATCTGCAATTGCACAGCTACCGGCAAATGCCCCATCACGGGCAGCGGCTTTCTGAGGACGCGTCCCAGCAGGCCATAGCGTTTGGCTGCCACTCTCTTACCCGGATCGCCGCCTTGCCCCCCTGCGCCCACATCCCCTCCCGCTTGCATCTTTAACTGCGCAACCATCCTCTGGACTGCGCGATGGCGTGAAATCGCGTTCGAGTTTAGCGGTTTTTCCGGTCTGGCGCGGCGGCATGGGTGTGATGCATGTGGTCTAATCCCGCCCATGCTTTCCTACCGCCACCAGTTTCATGCCGGAAACGTCGCCGATGTATTCAAACACGCCATGCTGTGCCGGCTGGTGCTGGCCCTGGCGAAAAAAGACAAGCCGTTCTGCATGCTGGACACACATGCCGGTCTCGGCCGCTACGACCTGACCCATGCCTGGTCACAAAAAACCGCGGAATGGCGGCACGGCATTGGTCGCGTCTGGGGACGCGCTGATGCGCCGGCAGCGCTGCATCCTTATCTGGATGTCATACGTGCCGAAAATCCCGATGGTCATCTGCAGCATTATCCCGGCTCACCATGGCTTGCGCGCAAACTGATGCGCCCCGATGATCGGCTGGTATTGTGCGAATTGAACAAGGACGACTGCGCAGCGCTGAAGCTGCTGTTTACCGGCGCACGCCATACTGCAATTCACAATCAGGACGGGTTCCATGCGATGCGCGCTGCCCTGCCGCCACAGGAGCGTCGCGGCCTGACTTTCATAGATGCAGCCTTTGATCAGGCTGACGAGTTTGGCCGCGTCACCCGTGCACTCAAGGAAGCGCATACGCGGTTTGCAACCGGCATGGCTGCCGTGTGGTATCCGCTGATGGCGCCGGCCGCGATGCTGGCCTTCAGACGCAGCCTGCAGGCCATGGGCCTGCCCAAAACCCTGCAACTGGAATTATCGGTTTATCCGGAAGACTGGACGGCCCACATCCGCGGCAGCGGCATGATCGTGGTCAACCCGCCGTTCGGTTTTGACCGCGAAGCGCCGCCACTGCTCGACTGGCTGTGGCGGGCCATGTCACCGGAAAATGAAGGTGGCACGCGCTGCGAATGGCTGGTGCCTGAATAAAAAACGCCGCAGGAACTCTGCGGCGTTTTTTCGGTGTACCGCAGCTCAACCCTTGGTGCGTGACCTGTATTCCCCGGTGCGGGTATCGATTTCGATTTTATCGCCGGTCGCGCAGAACAGCGGCACCGGAACCTCAAAACCCGTGCTCAGTTTTGCCGGTTTCAGCACTTTGCCCGACGTGTCGCCGCGTACGGCAGGCTCGGTGTAGATGATCTCGCGCACCAGCGTCTGTGGAATTTCCACCGAAATCGGGCGGTCCTCATAAAGCGTCACTTCGCACGCCATGCCGTCTTCGAGGTAATTCAGCGCATCGCCCATGTTTTCCTTGTCCACCTCGAACTGGTTGAACTCGGCGTCCATGAACACGTATGACGGGTCGGCAAAGTAGGAATAAGTCACTTCCTTGCGTTCAAGCTGCACCACATCAAATTTTTCGTCTGCACGATAGACGGTTTCCGTGCCGCCGTTCGACAACAGGTTCTTCAGCTTCATTTTGACCACCGACGCGTTACGGCCCGATTTGCTGAATTCAGCCTTCAGCACCACCATCGGATCCTTGCCGACCATGATCACGTTGCCCGCGCGGATTTCCTGAGCGATTTTCATACCAGATACCCTTGATTGGCTGGAGTAAAAAAGGCGCTATTTTACCTTGTTGCCGGCAAATTCCACCAACCGCGCCGCCATGTCCGCCCCCGCGGCCAGATCTCCTGCCCAGCGCCGTGCGTGACCGGCCAGATCAGGCAATTCCTCGCGTAATGCCCGCCAGGCAGCGGCCATGTCAGTGTGATCCCCATTCCAGCAAGAGCAGAAGGCAGTCAGAGCCCCCTTGGCTTTGGGCGCGAGGCCGACGGCGTAACGGTCGAGGAAGGCCTGCGCCTTGCGCCGATGCGCGCCGTCTTCCTGACGATAAGGCTGCCAGACCATGGGCCGCGCCGCCCATTGCGCGCGTACAAATGAATCCTCGCCACGGACAAAATTGAGGTCGCATGCCCACAAAAGTTCGTCGTAACGCACCAGCGGCAGGAACGGCAATACCCGCACCTCGAGTGCGCCTCGCCGCCAAGGGCCGCGATCGTTATCCGCAGCAGTGCCGAAAAATGCCCGCACCGCCGATAACAGCACATCATCCGGCACCGCAACCACCACCGGCGCTGCATCACGCGCCATGGTTTCCAGCAATCCGGCAACGGGTGCCCCGGCATAGGCAAACAACGACACGGTCAGCGATTGCGCATCACTATTATCAAAACCCATGTCATGCCAGAAACGCTGCCGTGCGGGATCATCAAATCTGTCTCTGCGTATCGACAAATCCGCCTCGCGCAGCAAGCCGCCTGTCGCAGAGGTGAATCCGGGAAAGAAAAAATACCGCGGCAACGGCAGCTGCGGATGCGGCGATGAAAGCCCGTGGTGTTCATCCACCCAGGACTCCGCACTCAGATATTCGAGCACGATCCAAAGTGGCGGACGCGCACTCGCCGCCATTGCCGCGATATAGCCTTCGGGCAAACCGCAGCCAAAGGCTTCGATGACTACTGTCGCTTCAACGGGCTCCGGTAACACATCCTGCCAGCGACAGACAGTGATGCCTTCAGCATGCTGCAGCGGGGCAGCAGCATCAAGATCAGGATGCAATGCGCGCAGGGTATTGAGGTCATCAACCCACAGCCGCACCTGCAGACCATGTTCGCGATGCAGTATCCGCGCCAGACGCCAGCACACGCCGGCATCGCCGAAGTTATCGACAACCTTGCAGAAAATATCCCAGGTGGACGCAATGGAATGAGCAGTCATGAACGGGGCCGATTATGCCGCGTCGTGCAGTTGCATTGTTAATTGATGCAGATCGGATTCCGCGCAAAACGCAGACGAAAAAAAACCGGGCTTGCGCCCGGTTTTTTTATGGAGCATCCGGCTTAGGCAGCCTGGATGTTGCTCGCTTGTTGCTTGCCCTTGTTGCCGGCGGTGATGTCAAACGTCACCTTCTGGCCTTCTTT
>JAKFUJ010000091.1 GCA_021732805.1 Betaproteobacteria bacterium
GGGGCATGGTGATGTTCATGCGGCTTTGGCGAATTCGGCTTCCACCTGTTTCTCGTGGGCCGCCAGTTTCTGGATGCTCGGGCGCTGCTGGAGGCGTTCGACAAATGCCATGCAGTTGGGGAAACCGCTGAGGTCCAGTTTGAAGCTGATTGCCCGCCGGAAACACCAGAAAAAATAGGCATCGGGTGCGGTGAAGTGGTCGAAAAAAAACTCGCGCCCGGCGAGCATGCGGTCGGCCAGCGTGAAATCCTCGAACAGCAGCTTGTTGCCGGCGCGTTTGACGGCTTCTGCCGAATCGGGCAGATCGCAGTAATTCTCCGGTCGTGCATTGGGCGTCAGGTGCGGATGGATGGTCGAGCAGAACCAGGCCATCAGCGAAATCGCCTTGATCTCGGCTTTCGGATCCTGCGGCAGCAGCCGGGCTTTGGGGAACTGCCGGGCAATCCAGATCTGGATCGCGATGTTCTCGGTCAGCGGATCGCCGTCGATGACCAGCACCGGCACCTTGTGTTTGGGATTGAGTTTCAGGTATTCCGGTGTTTTCAACTGGCCCGAGCGCGAGTTCATGTTGTGTATGGTGAATTCCGCACCGGCCTCGGTGAGGGTCACGTATGGCACCAGTGCGCAGGTCTTGGGGGCGTAGAACAGTTCGAGTTTCATGTTCGATTATCTCCTGGAGATACAGTGGCTAATGTAGCCCCGATGGAGCGTAGCGTAATCCGGGGGATGGCTTGCACCTTCCCCGGATAACGGCCTTCGGCCTCGTCCGGGCTACGGGTTGTGTATCAAGCTACAGCGTGTTTTCGGAACCCAAAATTACTGTGCACTGGCTGGACAGCACTCCGCCATTGCCGTGTGCTAGTGATACATCACAGTTTTTGACCTGGCGCTCACCGCATTCACCGCGCACCTGACGGATGGCCTCGATCATCACCAGCAGGCCGTACATGCCGGGATGGCAGTACGACAGACCGCCGCCGGAAGTGTTGACTGCCAGCTTGCCGCCGGGAGCGATACCGCCATCGGCGACAAAACGACCGCCTTCGCCCTTGGGGCAGAAGCCGAGGTCTTCGAGGAACAGGATCGGCGTGATGGTGAAGGCGTCATACAGTGAGAGCATCTTGACGTCTTTCGGCGTGACGCCGGCCATCTGGAACGCCTGCGGGCCGGAGACTGAGGCGCCGCTGACGGTGAAGTCGGGCAGGCTGGAGATATTGGCATGCGACAGCGTTTCGCCGACACCCAGCACGTACACCGGCTTTTTCTTGAGGGACTTCGCCCGTGCCGCCGAGGTCAGCACGATGGCGCCGCCGCCGTCGACGACCAGGCAGCAGTCGCGCACCGTGAACGGGTACGACACCATGCGTGCATTCAGCGCTTGCTCGATGGTCAGCGGTTCCTTTTCCCAGGCCTTGGGATTCATCAATGCCCATTTGCGCGCGGCGACGGCCACTTCGGCGAGGTGTTCACGCTTGGTGCCGTACTGGTGCATGTGGCGCGCCGCCGCCATCGCGTAGGCGCTGATCGGCAGGATCGGCCGGTACGGGCTTTCGTAGGGATTGAATTCGCGCGGGCTGGCGGCGGCGCGCGAGACCGAGCGTTGGGTGCTGCCGTAGGCGATCACTGCCACTTCGCACAGGCCCAGTTGTATGGCCATCTGCGCGTGCGCGACATGGGTCATGAACGACGAGCCGCCGATCTGCGTGCCGTCGAACACCCTGGGTTTGATACGCAGGTATTCGGCCAGCGACATCGGACCCATGCGCACCTGTGTGGCGGCGACGAACAGGCCATCAACATCCTTCAGGGTCAGGCCGCAATCGTCCAGCGCGCGCATCGTCGCCTGCGCCATCAGGTCGACGGGAGAAGTATGCTGCGCCACCTGGCCCAGGTCGGATTCCGCCGCACCGACGACGGCGATGCTGCCGCGTTTGAGGCCGCTCATTTGGAACTCCCGTCCCTCACCCCCGGCCCCTCTGCTTTGCCTCCAGTGTCCCCTGGTCTCGAGGGGAGAGGGGAGGCAGATGTTTCCCTTCTCCCTCCGGGAGAAGGGTCAGGGATGAGGGCGGTGAACACAGGATAGGGCAGGGTCTTGTCGTCGCCGGGATGGGCGCGGAATTTGACGCGCATGCCGATCTTGACCTGCATCGGGTCAATGTCCTCGACGCGGCTCATCAGGCGATAACCCTCGTCCATGTCGATCATCGCCACGTTCAGCGGCTGCTCGCCTTTGTAGTACACGACCGTGGTCGTGTACACGGTGCCGAGCCCCTTGGACACGCGCCATTCGATGTTTTCACTGCCGGTTTCCGGTGCGATGGCACGCGGGTAGAAAAACGCCTTGTTGTCGTCCTTGCAGACCTGATAGGCGAGCTCACCTTTTTTCAGGTGCTCGACATAGACGCCGAGCGGGGATTGTTTGGTCAGATCAGACATGTGCTGCTTCCTTTCCATGCGTATGCTGCAATTGTCATTGAAATCACGGTTACTGTGCTTTGATGCCCACCATCTTGATGACTCTGGCCCATTTGGCGGTTTCTTCCTGGATCATGGCACTGAATTGCTCGGGCGTATTTGTTTCAGCATCGACACCCAGTCCGGACATTTTGCTTTTCAGCGACGGGTTGTCGAGCGCTCTTGCGGTTTCTTGTTGCACTCGCTTGATTGCACTTGCCGGAGTGCCGGCTGTGGCGAGCAGGCCATACCAGGTTGTGACTTCAAAATCCGGCAGGGAATCCGCGATTGGAGGCGTGTCAGGCAGCACCTCGACGCGCCTGTTGCTGGTGACCCCCAACGCACGCAGCCGGCCTGTCTTGATATACGGCAGCGTGGTGGATACACCGGTGATCATCATCTGGGTCTGTCCGCCGGCAAGGTCGATCAGCGCCGGACCCGCACCCTTGTACGGGATATGCACGATATCGATTTTCGCGGTGACTTTGAACAACTCGCAGGCGAGATGTGAAGTCGATCCCAGGCCTGACGACGCAAAATTGATCATTCCGGGCCGGGATTTTGCCAGGGCAACCAGCTCCTTGACCGATTTTGTCGGCAGGGAAGGGTGCACGACCAGCACCTGCGGACTGGTGCCGACCAGTGTGATCGGCGCGAGATCGCGTGCCGCATCGTAGGGGAGCTTCAGCAGGTTGGGGGCGATCGCGAGCGTGCCGTTCGCGGCCATCAACAATGTGTATCCATCGGCGGTCGCTCTGGCGACAAGTTCCGCGCCGACACTGCCGCCGGCTCCGGGCCGGTTATCGACGACAATCTGCTGATTGAAGCGTTCGGTCAGACCTGCGGCGAGGATTCGCGTGACCGCATCGACCGGACCTCCTGCTGCCAGGGGAACGATGATGCGTATCGGCTTAACGGGGTAGTTCTGGGGCCATGCCGTGCCGGTCGCCAGACAGCCAAGCAGGCAAAATAAACTCAAATGACGTAATGACATGTTGACTCCTTGTCAGAAACGGTTTGCCCGATAGGGGCCGGGATTGATAAAAGGCGGCTTGTTGCCGATCAACTCAGCAATGAGTCTGCCGGTGGCTGGTGCTTCCGTAAGTCCGTAGTGGGCGTGCCCGAAGGCGAGAAAAACCCTGGGGAACTTGGGGCTGCGGTCAATGATGGGCAGTGCATCCGGCAGGGACGGGCGGCAACCCATCCAGCGTGCGGACTCGCCGGAGCCGAGGCCCGGCAGCATGCGTTGCGCATGGGTCAGCAGGACATCTGCACGGCGATACTTTGTCCGCAGAAGTCCGGGCGGGATCGGATTGTCGGTGGTGCGGCCGCGCTGGATATCCACGCGCGAGGACAGGCGTTGACCATCTGTCAGCGATATCGTGATTTCGGCGCCGAAATGATTGTCCGCCGTGAACTGTCCGGGGCGATGCACCTCCGCGCGCAGGCGTTGCATCAGCTTTCTCGTGGCGGGGTCGCGGTATGCGTCGCCCTCGAACTGCCCGATGATGATGTGGCCGTCGAGGAGCGCCCGCGCCACGCAGTACTGGATGCTGAACTTGGCATCAAGGCTGCTTTGCGGATCAGGCCGGTTGGTGTGCGCCAGGCGTCGCGCGGGCGTCCATGTTTCGATCTGTGCAATGTGTTCTGCCGTGATCGGGCCATGATCGCGAATCAGCGCAAACGTGGCGTCGAGCACCGCGTGGGTTGCCGCACAGCAGGGGTATTCCTTGTAACCGGCGCCTGGCCGGATGATCTCCAGCGGATCGGCCCAGTGGTCCAGAATCCGCCGTGCGTCGTGGGTTCCTGCGCCATTGTAGACGTTGAAGAAACCCTGCTGATGTTCGAAGGCGCCGGTATTCGCGGTGAACCCCTCGCGCGCGAGCAATACCGCCAGCAGGCCGTTGCGCGCGCAATGGCCGGCATGCAGCGGCTTGGTCATCGTTCCGAAATTGGCCTTGATGCCTGATGCAACAGATGCAACAGATGCGCCGATGGCCAGCGCCGTCGCGGTCTGTTCCGTAGTCAGCTTCAGCATGTTTGAACACGCGGCAATGACTGCGAAAGCGCCCAGCGTGGATGTCGGGTGCCAGCCTTTTTCGTAATGATGAAAATTGACGCCGTGGCCGATCCGCGCGCCCGTCTCAAAGCCGACCGTATGCGCAAGCAGAAAATCGCGCCCGCTGCCACCGTAAGCTTCTGCTGCGGCAAGCAACGCGGGAACGACCGTCGCCGAGATGTGGCCACCCATGCTGTTGCTGCCATTGTCGAAATCGATTGCGTGAGCGGCGGTGCCGTTGATCAGTGCGGCATTCAGACAGTCCGTGCGTCCTGTCGAGCCGGCAACATGGCAGGGGCCGTCTGATGTTCCGGCGATACTCCTCACGATGCGCACGCAGTTTTCTTCGGCTCCCGCCAGCATCACGCCGAGCGTGTCCATCACTGCAATTTTTGACCAGTAGATCGCCTCTGATGGCATATCGTCAAAGCGCATGGCGACGATGCGTTTTGCCAATGCCTGTGCGAGCGTATCCATTAATCAGCCATGATCCCGCCAGTTGTGTGTTCCGCAAGAAAATCCGCGGTGGCCTGTGCGCAACGCCCGGGGTAGGCGCCGGCGGCATGCCAGGCATCGCCCTCGATGACCAGCAATTGCGCGGATTTCACTTTGGAGACCCATGCTTTGACGCCATCCACCGAGCGCAAGCCGCTGCCGGTGGTAGTGATGATCAGCGTCGGGCAGGTGATGCGTTTGACGTCTTCGCGGATGTCGAGTTTGGGCACCCAGCGCAGATAACCCTGCAACGTGGACAGTGGTGTTTTGCCTTGCAGGTTGTTGACCCACCAGTCGATTTCCGGTTGCGTTGCCGCGCTGCCCAGCCGGCCCTGCATGGTGTGGCGCGCCCAGTCGAGTACGCCTTTGGCTTCGATGTGCCGGACCCAGTCGTCGACGCCGGCTGCCGGCAGCACGGGAGGTGTTACACCGATGAGGGTCTGCACCAGCGCAGGACGGCTTGCCGCCATCGCCAGCGCCATCGAGCCGCCGCTTTTGGCGCCAACCAGATGCACGCGTTCGCAGCCGAGATGACGGATCAGCGCCTCAATATCGTCGAGCAGTTCGTTCATCGACCATTCATGTTCAGCCGGCATCGGCGTGGAGCGACCGAAGCCGCGCAAATCCATGCGCACCACGCGGTAACGGCGTGCGAAGTGCGGCACCCACGCGCGCCACGCTGCACCGGATTCCGCGAGGCCGTGTACGAAGAGTATGGTTTCCGCCTTGCGCCACGGATCGGTGTAGTTGTCGATGGTGTAAAAAATTTCGCAGCCGTCGGGGCGTTTGAAGGTGTATTTCACGACGCACTCTGAAAAATCAATTTACAGGATTAACAGGATTAACAGGATTGGCAGGATAAACCTTGGCATTGATATTCCCGGGTTTCCTGAAAACCAGCTCTGCTTTTATCCTGTTCATCCTGTTAAATGATTTTTGTTCTTTCTTTGTCTTTTGCGGCTAGGTTTTTTTCATTTCCTCCAGCCCAAAATCAATCAACGCCTGCGCGCGCAATTTGTTTTTCTGCACTTTTGAACTACCGGTCATGCCGATTTTTTCAAAGCTGTCGACGATCTGCACATAACGCGGCGCGCGGAAATTGGCGAGGCGCTCCTTGCCCCAGGCGATGATTTCTCCGGGTGTTGCTGTTGCGCCTTCCATCAGGATGATGTAGGCGGCGGGGACTTCGACCAATCGCGGGTCGGGCACGCCGATGACCTGCGCCTGCTTGATTTTCGGATGTTTGTGCAGCACGTCTTCGACTTCCGCCGGCGCCACGTTTTCGCCGCCGACACGAAACACATCCTTGATGCGCGTCATGAACTTGAGGCGACCGTCTTCATCCATCACGCCGAGATCGCCGGTATGCAGCCAGCCCTCGGCATCGATGGTCTTTGCCGTCTGTTCGGGCATTTTGTAGTAACCCTGCATCACGCTCCAGCCGCGGACCTGGATTTCACCGGACTGGCCGGCGGGCATCACGGCGCCGGTTTCGGCATCGACCAGTCGCACTTCCACATCATCGAGGATATGCGCCCAGCCTGCGATGCGTTTTTCGAGATCATCGTCATGACGCGACATGCAGACATTGGGTGAGGCTTCCGACAGTCCGTAGGCCTGCACCAGTCCTTTCATGCCCATGCGCTCGACGACCTTGCGCGAGACTTCCGGTCCGCAGGATACCCAGCCGTTGCGCAGCTTCAGCGGATACTGCTCGAAGTTCGGATGATTGAGCATCATCAAAAACATGGTGTCGTTGCCGGAAGTGTGCGTGCATTCCTCGCTCCACATCGTAGCCAGTGCCTCTTCCGGTTCGAACGAAGGCGAAGAGAACAAACAGGCGCCGGTGGTCAGTGCGGCCAGCAGCGACAGCGTGGTGCCGGCGACATGGTAGAAGGGCCGCGCGCTGTAATAACGGTCGCCGGCCTTCAAATGAAAGCGCGCGGCAACATGCGCGGCGTTGCGCAGCATGTTGTCGTGGCTCAGCATCACGCCCTTGGGATAGGAGGTGGTGCCCGAGGTGAACTGCATCAGCAGTACGTTATCGGGATGTACGTCCGGCGGCCACGGTTCACCATGAGTGGCGCCTTTGCTCAGCAGATCGGCAAAGGCGAGGGCGCCGGCGGGCACGTCCTTGCCGAGCACCACCACGGTGTGCAGCAACGGCAGACCGGGATCAGGCAGCTTGCGATCCACTGCGGGACAGATGCCGCGCAGCATGTCGATGAAATCGATCTTCAGGAAACGGTCGGTGATGAACAGCAGCTTGACGTCCGCCTGTTTCAGGCAGTACAGCATCTCCTCGGCCTTGAAGCGGGTGTTGACCGGCACGGTGACGGCGCCGATGCTTGCCGCGGCATAGAAAAAAATCACCCATTCCAGCGAATTGCCCATGCATACGGCGACGTGGTTGCCGCGGCTGATTCCCAGCGCACGCATGCCCTGCGCGACTTCGCGTACGTTGTCGCGCAATTCCGCCCAGGTCAGACGCCGGCCGGCGATCACCAGCGCTTCTTGCTGCGCGTAAGTGGTTGCTGCGGTGGCGAGGAATTCGCCCAGGGTCTGTTTTTTCCAGTCGGCCATGGTGAACGGTACGGTTATTTGCCTTTGAACTTCGGTTTGCGTTTTTCCTTGAACGCAGTGACGCCTTCGACATGGTCCTGCGTCATGCGCGCGCCGCAGATCGCCAGCACTTCCATTTCCAGTAGCTGCTCCAGCGTCGGCACATACATGTACTGGAACATGCGTTTGGCCAGCGTCAGCGCGTAGGTCGCCGAACCGGCG
>JAKFUJ010000417.1 GCA_021732805.1 Betaproteobacteria bacterium
ATATAAGCGCGCCAGCCGCCGTATGCGGTAATGTCCTCTGCATCCTGCAAGGCCCACGGCTCGCAGATAAAACCGTTGACCCATGTGCCGTCCTGCAGTTCGATGCGCCCCAGGCCCAGAGGGGCCGCGATGCCGGCGAGGAATCCGCCGACTGCGGCTACCGGCATATCGTAAACCTCGACTGCAATCTGGGCACCACCGTCAGCGCGGACCAGACCGGGCTTTGCCGGCATCGTACCCGCCAGTGCATATAACCGGTAACCGGGCGCCGTGGTGGTCGCCGCGCGCAGCCGCGCACCGATATCCACCAGTTGGTGATGCAAGGGCATGCCCGCCAGATGCGCTCCAACAACAGCCAGCGGCATCGAGCCGGGCGGTGAACCGTGGATCAGGGTATCGGCGGCCTGTATTGCACGCAGTTTTGCGCCCAACGGCAATGCCCTTGAACGCTGCCACTGCGCGGCCAGTTCGATCAGCGCCCAGTCGCTGCCGCCGGGCGCAATAAAGGTTACGCCGAACGGCAGGCCGTCTTCGGTAAATCCGGATGGCACCGCGATTGCCGACAAGCCAAGCAGGTTGACGAAATTGGTGTAGGTGCCGAGTTCGGTGTTGCGCAGTACAGGATTGGCTGCCACTTCAGCGAAAGTCGGCAGGTTGGGCGCCGTCGGCACCATCAGCACATCGAATGTATCCCATACTTTTCTCGTCTGCGCCTCCAGATCGCGCACCCGGTACAGCGCATTGAAGGCATCCACCGCGGAGAAATTTTTGCCGACGCTGATGACTTCGGCCACTACCTTGTCCAGACCTGCTGCACCGCGTTCGATGATGTCACCGGCGATGGCGTAACGCTCAGCTGCCCACGGCCCCTGATATAACAGCGCCGCGACCTCGGCAAACGCCGCGAAATCGAACAAACCCTGCTCGCATTGCAGTGCCTGCAAGTGCCGGCAACTGGCGTCATAAAGCCGGCGATAGGATGCATTGACGAAAAACGCGTCGCGAAGCACACCCACACGCGGTCGCGGAGGCAGTGCGAAACGTGCGCTCGCCGGACGATTGAACACCGGCTCCGCAACACCAGGCGCACCGGCACCGGCCATCACCGCGAACACCGTCGCCGCATCGGCGGCGGTCAGCGTCAGCAGCGACACGCAATCCAGGGTTTTGCAGGCCGGCACCACGCCATGCGTGCTGACGATGCCCGGCGTCGGTTTGCAGCCGATCAGATTGTTGAATCCCGCCGGCACACGGCCCGACCCGGCGGTGTCAGTGCCCAGCGCGAATGCAACCAGGCCGCGCGCCACTACCGACGCCGAACCGGAACTCGAACCGCCGCTGATGTATCCGGCATTGAAAGTATTGGGCACGCCGCCGTACGGCGACCGGGTACCGACCAGACCGGTGGCGAACTGGTCGAGATTGGTTTTGCCGAGCATTACGGCCCCGGCCTGCTGCAAAGCCGAAACAACATGCGCAGTCTGTGCGGCGACATGGGCGAATTCCGGACATGCCGCAGTGGTGGTCCAGCCAGTGACATCGATATTGTCCTTGACCGCAAACGGCGCGCCATAAAGCGGTGATTGCGCCGGATCGCTTTGTGCCAGTTGCGTTAACTGGAATTCGAGCTGCACTTCAGTGGCAAGGCAGATCCACGCCGGGTCGCGTGCGGTTTCGTTCAGCTGCTGCAGTTGCTGCCAGCGCAGGCGCAGGAAATCGGCTGCCGACACTTTTCCTGCAGCCACAGCGCTGCGAATTTCGGCGACGGTATGCAACGGACTCATGCCAGTGCCATCAGAGCACGGTTGCGGGCATGCCGCGGCAGATATGCAGGATGCAATATCGCCGACAGCAACTCCTGATGGTGTTGCCGATCATCATAACGATGTTGTCATTGGTAGCGGCCCAGGCCTTGGTTTTCAGAAACAGCAACGGCGAGGCGCCTGCGGCAAGCGCGCCGGCGCAGTTGAGAAGAGAACAACGGTTCATGTGGATTCTTTTCCGGATCACCAGCATTCCATACAGTATACAAGGCTGAGTGCAAGAGATGTACCACACGTTACATCACGACGTTACCGGCGCAATTATGTTTTAAAAATAATGGCTTGGCGGATGCCTCCGGTCATGCCCGCACTGCCTGCAACGGCACCGCTTTGGCGCATGGGCAGTCAATGGCGATGTACGGCGGTGCATGCCGCCAGCGTCTGTGGCCGCAAAAAAGCCCGCATTGCGCGGGCCTTTATTGACACATGAAGCTGCGTCCTATTCGCCCTTGATCCCCGCGATCTTCGCAACCTTCGCCCACTTGTCCATTTCACTGATGACATAACGCCCCAGTTCATCCGGCGTCTTGATCTCGGGCTCAGCACCTTCCTGGACCAGACGTTTCGCAGTATCGGGATTATTGAGCACGACCCCGATCTCGTCGTTAAGGCGCTTGATGATGGCGGCGGATGTGCCGCGCGGCGCAGCCACACCCCACCAGTTGGCGGTTTCATAACCGGGAACCGTTTCATTGATCGTCGGCACTTCGGGCAGGATCGGACTGCGCTTGGCCGCCGTGGTTGCCACCGCGCGCAATTTGCCGGAACGGAAATGGCCGATGACCTGGATCAGCGATGACAGGCAGATGTGCACCTGTCCGCCGATGGTGGCAATCAATGCCGGACCGCCGCCTTTGTACGGGATATGCAGCATCTTCGTGCCGGTCATGTATTTGAACAATTCGGTACCGAGATGGGCATTGCCGCCGACGCCGGTGGACGCGTAACTCACAAAGTCGGGTTTGGCCTTGGCCAGATCAATCAACTCTTTGACCGTTTTCGCGGGAAAACCCGGATGCACCGCCAGTGCATTGGGTCCGCTGCCGAGCATCGCCACCCAGGCAAAGGCTTTTTTTGAATCGAACGGCAGCTTGTGGATGATCGGGTTGGTGGTGAACGAAGTCGAGATCACCAGCAGCGTATAACCGTCAGGCTGGGACATTGCGGCAATCTCGGTGCCGATGATCGAGTTGGCGCCGGCGCGGTTGTCGATGACGATCTGTTTGCCGAGGCGCTCACCAAGACCGGCGCCGACCAGACGGCCGACGATGTCATTGCTGCCGCCGGGCGGAAACGGCACGATCAGTCGCACCGGTTTCACCGGCCACGACTCAGCCGTCGCCGGCGAACCTGCCGTGAAAACAGCTACAGCAGCAAGCACACTGCCGGTACGCCATGAGAACAATGTTTTCATCGAACGCTCCCGGCAGTGCAGAAAAGACTATCAGTGCAGCTCGAGTTTCGCCGCTTTGGCCAGCTTGTTCCACTTCGCCATTTCGGAACGGATGTGCGCCGTGAACTGATCCGGTGTTGAGCCTACCGGTGTCGAACCGTCCGCTTGCAGCCGTTTGACCACCGCGGGATCCTGCAGCGCTTTGGCGATGCCGTCGCGGATCTTGTTGATGATGGGCTTCGGCACCTTGGCGCTGGCGATGACGCCGTACCATTGATCAACCTCGTAGCCCGGAACACCGGATTCGGCAACCGTCGGAACATCAGGTACGGCAGGAGAACGTTTGGAATCGGTAATCGCCAGCACGCGCAGACGCCCCGCCTGCCAGTGCGAGCGCACACCAAACAGCGTGCCGAACCCGACCTGCACATCACCGGACAGATTGGCGATGACGCCTGCAGCTGTGCCTTTGTACGCCACGTGCGTCATCTGCACCTTGGCCATGTAACTGAACATCTCGCCGGCAAAATGCTGCAGACCGCCGGTACCGGACGAACTGAAGTTCAGCTTGCCCGGGTTGGCCTGGGCGTAGGCAATCAGTTCCTTGATGTTTTTTGCCGGCACTTTCGGATTGATGTACACGGTGTAAAAAAGCGAGGTCGCCTGCGAAATCCCCTGCAGATCGCGGCCCAGGTCATATGGCAGCTTGGAATTGGTGGCCGAATTGACACTGTGCGAAGCGGAAATCAGACAGATCGTGTAGCCGTCGGGCGGCGCCAGCGCGGTCAGTTCGACGCCAATCGATCCGGCGGCGCCGGTGCGGTTGTCGACGACGAACTGCTGTCCCCACTGCTCGGACATGTGCGTCGCCAGCATGCGCGCGGTGGTATCAGTGCCCGCGCCCGGCGTGAACGGCGAAATGAAACGCACCGGTTTACTCGGATAATCCTTGACCATATCCGCGGCACCGGCGTTTGAAGCAACTGCTGCGATGGCTAATGCAGCAAGCGCGCGCGTAGCGCGTTTGAACATGACTGACATGGTATTGCTCCTCTTGAAGAAATTCTTTTTTGGTGGGTAATGGTAGGCAATTACAGTGCTGCGCGCCATTTGTTTGCCGCACTGAGGACAGCGTTTACGTCGCCGGCCTGTAAAAATTACTTAACCCATTGTTTTTAAATTAAAAAATATGCGTCTCAATTCCGAACGGCAACACCGCGCACATTGCACAGCGCTAACGCCGAACTCTGGAACCGGAGATACCGGTCGACCAGGAATAACTAACTTGCTCGTCGGTAGCGAAGGGAATCTCGACCGCGCTGCCCGGCGGATATTGCACACGGTGCCGCTCCAACAGGCGGAGACGTTGCGCTTCGCGCTCGTGTACCAGTCCCAGGGGATCGGTGCAGCCGAGCTCGCGCGCTGCGTGCAGCGGCCAGTTGGGATCGTCCATCAGGCCACGCGCCAGCGCAATCAAGTCGGCATGTCCCTCGCGCAGGATGGTTTCGGCATGACGCGCATCGCTGATCATGCCGACCGCCACCGTGGGCAATCCGGTCTCGCGCCGGATCTCCCGCGCATAACCGGCCTGGAAACCCGGCACGCGCGGAATTGCCGGCAAGGTACCGTCGCCGCCTGCACTGATGCCGATGCCGCCGGATGAACAGTCGACAACATCCACACCGCGCGCTTTGAGCTCACGCGCCAGCGTTAGCGTTTCATCAATGCCCCACACGCCGCCCGGACCTTCAACGGCCGAGGTGCGGAAAAACAGCGGCAATTCGTTCGGCCAGACACTGCGCACGGCATCGACCACTTCCAGCGCATAACGCATGCGGTTCTCCAGGCTGCCGCCGTAGGCATCGCTGCGCCGGTTCGACAGCGGCGACAGGAACTGGTGGATCAGATAACCATGGGCGCCGTGAATCTCGCAGATCTCGTAGCCGGCATCGACGGATCGTTGCGTGGCTGCACGCCAGGCGGCAAGGGTTGCACGAATGTCGCTCAAGTCCATCTCGCGCGGAATCGCACCGCCCGGCGTCGGCGGCAAGGCGCTGGGCGCGATGCCCTGCCACGGCCGCTCGGCCTCGGTCAGCGCGGCGCGGCCTTGCAGCGGACCGTGTTGTGACGCGCGGCGTCCGCAATGACCAAGCTGGATTGCGGGCACCGCGCCCTGGGCGCGGATGAAATCGCTGATACGGCGGTACGACGGCACATGGCTGTCGCGGTAGATGCCGGCACAGTGGTGGGTCTTGCGGCCGCGCGCCTCGACCGCGGTTTCTTCGCCGAACACAATGCCGCAGCCGCCCATCGCAAAGCGGCCGAAATTGACCAGTTGCCATTCCTCCGGGCCGCCGTCATCCGACAGGTACTGGCACATTGGCGAAGACACGATGCGATTGCGCGCCGTCACTGAACGCAACTTGATCGGAGTAAACAGCAACGGTGCTTCAGGAGGCGTGTCTTTCACTTTATGGAATCTTTCAGAGCGGCATGCAGTAGTTTAATCGAATGATTGCAAGCAGCCGAATCAAAGCCTTCCACCTTGAACCCCAAATGCAATCAATACCGTCATTCCGGCGAAAGCCGGAATCCAGACAACTGCTGCCGCCATTGCCCAATACGTCCTGGATCCCGGCTTTCCCCCCCAAGGGGACTTCCTTCGGGGCGCGCAGGGATGACGAATAAAAGATTCCTAACAGGTTGTTGAAAAAGTGATGCGCGAGCGCGTGGGGAGCGAAGCGACCAGGCGCACACGCGTGCAAACCTTTGATTTTATGAGGGTTGAAAAATCGATCATGCCAAGTTGAAGCGATGTTCTGGAGTTTTTCAACACCCTGCTAACTCATCAGGCTCCACAGCTTGTCGAGCCGCTTGTACGACACAGGAGACGGAGTCTTCAGTTCCTGCGCGTACAGTGACACGCGCAGTTCCTCGATGTGCCAGCGGAATTCGAGCAGGCGCGGATCGACCATGCCCGCTTTCTGCTGCTGGTCGAGGCGCATTTCGTAACGACCCCACAACTGGGCAATGCTCGCTGCGTGCTTGGCATCGCGTTCGGCGTTCGCCGGAAATTTGGTCAGACGCATGCGCATCGCCTGCAGGTAGCGCGGCAGATGCGTCAGTTGCGGCCACGGCGTGGCGTTGAAAAACCCCCTGTAGACCAGCCGCTGGTTTTGATTGCGGATGTCATTGGCGGCGCGCGTCACCGTGCCCTTGGCCGCACCCAGCGCCAGCGACAACTGGTGATGCTCCAGGGCAATAGTGGTGAATATCCGGCACGCAGCTTCATTGACGGCCGGCAGCCGCGTACGGGCGCGTTTGACCTGCTCCTCAAACGCTTTCAGTCCCCGCGGCAGTTCATCATCGCCGATGAAGGCACGGTCACAGATCGCACTGACCACGTCGGCGCGCAGCTCATCGACATTGGCAACACTGCGCAACTGCAGCGCCGCCTGTTCGAAGCCGCGCAGGTTTTTGTCGAGCTGGCGCATCTGCTCTTTCAGCAACAGGCGCATCAGCCGCACCACGCCGGCGCGCATCGCCGCCTGCGCCGCCTGCTCGACATCGAAGAGCTGGATCGCCACGCTGTCACCCTCGTCCGCCAGCGCCGGATAACCGGTGACCTTGCGCCCGGCGCGGGTGAAGGTGATGGTCTGTGGCAGGTCGCCGAAATCCCAGGTGCGTATGTCCTTGCGCTCAATGCCGGTGGTGGTGGTGCTGAAAGTCAGTTGTGCCGCTTCGCCAAGCTGGGCTTTCAGCGCGACAAGATCACGCCCCTGCGCCAGTTCACGACCCGACTCATCGATCACGCGGTAGTTGCAGCGCAGATGCGGCGGGTAATCGATGGCAGCCGCTTCATCACGCGCCAGCGGCGCACCGGCCGTGCGCGAGGCATACCGCGCGACCGCATCACCAAACAATCCCTGCGCGGTGCCCTGATTTTCACCTTCCATCTGCAGAAAACGTGTCACATGCTCCGACGGTGGCGTCAGGCTGCGCCGCCAGCTTTTCGGCAAGGCCTTGAACGCAAACGCCACCTTGTCGCGCACCATGCCCGGCACCAGCCAGTCAAAAGCAGCCGCATCCAGCTTGTTGAGCAGCGCCAGCGGCACGGTGGCGGTGATGCCGTCGAGTGCGTGCCCGGGATCAAAGCGATATTTCAGCGGCACATCAAACTCGCCCGCATGCAGGCTGTCGGGAAATTGCGCCTCGGTGATGTCCTCTGCTGCATGGCGCATCAGATAGTCACGGGTCAGCAGCAGATGCGCGGCGTTTTTCAGCTCGGCTTCCTTGCGCCATTTTTCGAAACCGGCGCCGTTGACGATGTCCTGCGGAATCAGCGCGTCGTAAAACGCAAAGATCGCCTCGTCACTGACCAGCACATCGCGTTTGCGCGCCTTGTGCTCCAGCTCCTGCACTTCTTTTATAAGTAATTGATTTTGTTGAATAAATTTAGACTGCGTGGCGTAGTCACCGGCAACCAGCGCCTGACGGATGAAGATCTCGCGCGACTCCTGCGGGTTGATCGCGCCGTAATGCACGCGGCGTTTGGGCACGATGGTGATGC
>JAKFUJ010000178.1 GCA_021732805.1 Betaproteobacteria bacterium
AGCTGCCTGCGCGCCGGTGGAAGTCGATCTCACCGAGATAGCCCTTGGCGAGCGCAAAACCATTGAATGGCAGGGCAAGCCGGTGTGGATCGTGCGCCGCACCAAAGAAATGCTTGCCACCGTTCGCGCCAATGACGGCAATGTCGCTGATCCCAGTTCCAAGAAAAAAATGCAGCCGGATTATGCGACCAATGGAATGCGCGCAATCAAGGACGAATTCCTGGTCGTTGTCGGCATCTGCACCCATCTCGGCTGTTCGCCGGTGGAAAAATTCGCCAAACAGGCCGAAGCCTTTGACCCGAACTGGCTGGGCGGCTTTTATTGCCCGTGCCATGGCTCATTGTTCGACCTCGCGGGTCGTGTCTACAAGAACAAGCCCGCGCCCGACAATCTGGTGGTGCCGCCGTACAAATACCTCTCCGACACACGCATCGTGATCGGCGAAGACAGCAAGGGAGCGTGAGCAAAATGGCTGCGACCCCCAAACAACCCGTGCAGTTTTCCGGCGCCGGCCCGCTCAACGCCCCGATCAGCGGCGTGCTGACCTGGGTCGATCAGCGTTTTCCGCTGATGTCGCTGTGGCGCGACCACATCTCGCAATATTACGCGCCGAAAAATTTCAATTTCTGGTATTTCTTCGGCTCACTGGCAATGCTGGTGCTGGTGATCCAGATCGTCACCGGTATTTTCCTGGTGATGCATTACAAGCCGTCGGCGGCTGAAGCCTTTGCTTCAGTCGAGTACATCATGCGTGATGTGCCGATGGGCTGGTTCATTCGTTACATGCACTCGACCGGCGCCTCGGCGTTTTTCATCGTGATCTATCTGCACATGTTCCGCGGCCTGATGTACGGCTCGTACCGCCAGCCGCGCGAGCTGATCTGGATTTTCGGCATGCTGATCTATCTGAGCCTGATGGCCGAGGCGTTTTTCGGCTATTTGCTGCCGTGGGGTCAGATGTCGTTCTGGGGCGCGCAGGTGATCATCAACCTGTTTGACGCGCTGCCGCTGATCGGGCCCGACCTGTCGACCTGGATCCGCGGTGACTTCGTGATTTCGGACGCCACGCTGAACCGCTTTTTTGCGTTCCACGTCATCGCGCTGCCGCTGGTGCTGCTCGGCCTCGTTGCCGCGCACATCATGGCGCTGCATGAAGTGGGCTCAAACAATCCGGACGGCATCGAGATCAAGAAACACAAGGACGCGCAGGGCCATCCGCTCGACGGCATTCCCTTCCATCCGTATTACACGGTCAAGGACATCCTCGGCACCGTGGTGTTCCTGTTCCTGTTCTTCCTGGTGGTGTTCTTCGCGCCGGAGATGGGTGGCTACTTCCTCGAGTTCAACAACTTCATCCCGGCCGACTCGCTGAAGACGCCGCCGCACATTGCCCCGGTGTGGTACTTCACGCCGTACTACTCGATCCTGCGCGCGATCACCGAAGATTTCATGCTGGTGTTGGCGATCGGCGTCGCCGCGTATGTGGTGCTGATCTGGCTGACCGCGCGCGATATGCGCGTGAAGCTGGCCGCATCAGTGATCGGCTTGGTGGTGATCGTATTGATGAAGGGCGGGCCGCTGGCGATCGAGGCGAAAGTCTGGGGCGTGGCGGCGATGGGTGCCGCGACGCTGATTTTCTTCCTGATGCCGTGGCTGGACCGCAGCCCGGTGAAGTCGATCCGTTACAAGGGACCGATGTTCAAGGCCGCGCTGACGATTTTTGTTATCGTGTTTCTGGTGCTCGGTTATTACGGCACACAGACGGTGACGCCGGCCGGCACCCTCATTTCGCAGGTCGGCACGCTGATCTATTTCGCGTTCTTCCTGTTGATGCCCTGGTATTCGGTCATGGACAAGACCCAGCCCGAGCCCGACCGGGTGACCATGTGACTGTAAAAATATGAATAAAATCAACAAGTTATATTCAATCCTGCTGCTGGTTCCCGCGCTCGCACTGGCTGCCGGCGATCACGTCAGGCTGGACCGTGCGCCGATCAATGAAGACGATCAGGCGTCGTTGCAACGCGGCGCACGGCATTTTGTCAATTACTGCCTGAACTGTCACAGCGCGAATTACATGCGTTTCAACCGCTTGCGGGACATTGGTCTCAGCGAAATGCAGATTCGCGACAACCTGATTTTCACCGGGGTCAAAGTCGGCGATCTGATGAAAATCGCGATGGATCCGAAGGATGCCAAGGCCTGGTTCGGCGCAACGCCGCCGGATCTGTCGGTGATTGCGCGCTCGCGCGCCTCCGAAGCCGGCAGCGGCGCCGACTGG
Source organism: Betaproteobacteria bacterium (assembly GCA_021732805.1). Classification (GTDB taxonomy): domain Bacteria; phylum Pseudomonadota; class Gammaproteobacteria; order Burkholderiales; family SG8-41. Next base: position 2,282 of record JAKFUJ010000178.1, read on the forward strand.
CTGTATACCTATCTGCGCGGCTTCTACCGCGACCCTGAACGCCCCACCGGTTGGAACAACACCGTGTACGCCAATGTCGGGATGCCGCATGTGCTGTGGGAACTGCAGGGCGAGCAGGTGCTGGCCGAGCGCAAGGTGCGCGGCGACGGTTTCATGAAAACCGAAATGGCATTGAAGCTCGACAAACCCGGCACAATGACACCGGCCGAGTACGACCAGATGGCCGCCGACCTGGTGAACTATCTGGTGTTTATGGGTGAACCGGTGCGCGGCAATCGCAAGACCATCGGCATGTTTGTGCTGCTGGCCCTGGGCGTGCTGTTCATTTTCGCCTATGCACTGAAGAAGGAATACTGGAAAGACGTGCACTGACTTTCAGGCGACCGCCGGGGCCGTGCACATCAATTGTCACGGCCCGTCCTTGCTCCACGTTCCTTTGGTTCCTCTGGCACAGGCCTTTTTGAATGAGCGACCCGCTGTCCCGTTACGGATAAAACACCATGATGACACTCTACTCAGGCACCACCTGCCCCTTCAGCCAGCGCTGCCGCTTCGTGCTCTACGAAAAAGGCATGGATTTCCAGATCATCGACGTCGACCTGTTCAACAAGCCGGAAGACCTGGCGGTGATGAATCCGTACAACCAGGTGCCGGTGCTGGTCGAACGCGACCTGATCCTCTACGAATCGAACATCATCAACGAATACATCGACGACCGCTTCCCGCATCCGCAACTGATGCCTGCGGATCCGGTGATGCGCGCGCGGGCGCGGCTGTTCCTGTACCGTTTCGAGCAGGAAATGTTTTCGCACGTCATCCACATCGAGAAGGGCACGCAGAAACAGGCCGACAAGGGCCGCCAGACCATCCGCGACAGCCTGACCCAGATTGCACCGGTGTTTGCCAAGCAGAAATACATGCTGGGCGAGGAGTTTTCAATGCTGGATGTGGCGATTGCGCCGCTGCTGTGGCGTCTGGACCATTACGGCATCCAGCTCGGCAAGCAGGCCGCGCCGCTGATGAAATACGCCGAGCGCCTGTTCAGCCGTCCCGCTTACATCGACGCGCTGACCGCCTCCGAAAAGGTGATGCGGAAATAGGACCCCGGTGATGAGCGATGAGCGAGGAATGATGAGCGAAACCCCGTGGATGCGGGTTGGTTTGCGCCCATCACTCATCACTCATCATTCATCACTCGCCTGATCATGGCCGAACGTTCGACCAAGCCGTACTTGATCCGTGCCATCCACGAGTGGGCGTGCGACAGCGGGCTGACCCCGTACCTGTCGGTGAAGGTGGATGAAAACACGCGGGTGCCGGCGGAGCATGTCAAAAACGGCGAGATCGTGCTCAACTTGAGTTACGACGCGACGCACAAGCTGACCATCGGCGCCGACCTGATCCAGTTTTCCGCGCGTTTCGGCGGTGTTTCCCGCGAATGCTCGGTTCCGCTGTCTGCCGTGCAGGGCATTTTCGCGCGGGAAAATGGTCAGGGCCTTTTTTTCCCCGACGAAACGCAGACCCAGTCGACGCTTCCCCCCGGTGTTGCAATGCCTTCTGTCAAGCCCGAGAAACCCGACGATCCCAAACCCGATGCGCCGCCGCCCGGCGGCCGGCCGCGCCTGCAGGTCGTAAAGTAAACCTGTTGTATATCGGGTTGTCGCACAAGTGGTGGGAGAAGTGGCTGAATTTAAAGCGGATTCATGGGTTTCCCCGGTTGGTCGAATGAACTGCCCGCACGCATTGACACGCCTCGCTTTCCGGCAGCAGAATCCTCACACGCCGTTTCGCAGAAACGCTTGAAAAATTCTTGCCGTTCAAACGGCAGTCCGGCGGATGCTCAGTGCGTTTAACCCATCAGGAGCCGCACATGCTTACCCCAGAGGAACTCGCCCAGCTAGTGCCCGCCGAGTCGACTATTTTCCCGTCGCCGATCCCGACGCAGTGCATTTCCAGTGATGAATACATGCCGACGCCGCAGACCGAGAAGCAGCGCGAGTTTGAAGCGCGCGTAAAAACACTCGGCGCCGAACTGGCCAAGAAGCAGGGCGTCACCCGCCGGCGCTTTTTCAAGAGCGCAGCCGGCATGGCGGCTGCTTTTGTCGCGATGAACGACACCTACGGCCCGCTCTACGCGGTGAGTCGCGCCGAAGCGGCAACACCCGACATGGCCAATGAGCGCGCCAATGCGCTGAAAAGCCAGTTCATCATGGACATGCATACCCATTTTCTGCGTGACGACACCCGCATCATGGGCTTCGTCGCCCAGCGTGAAGCGGTGGGCAAGGCCGGCTGGAATCCGCTGCTCGCCGGCAAACCGCAGACCATTGAGGACCTGAAGTTTCCCAACTACTTCAAGGAAATCTACCTCGACTCCGATACCAAGATCGCGCTGATTTCCGGATCAGGATCGGAAGAACCCCGCGACTGGTTCCTGACCAATGAGATGAAGGACGATGCGCGCACCAAGGTCAACAAGCAGGCCGGCACCAAGCGCATGTATTCCCATGCCATTTTCATGCCGGGCCTGCCGGGATGGCTGGACAAGGTGGATCATGACCTGGAGAGGCTCAAGCCCGATTCGTTCAAGGGTTACACCGTCGGCGACAACACCAACAAGCAGCTTGCCAAACATCCGTGGCGCCTCGACGATGAGAAGCTGCTGTATCCGTTTTACGAAAAACTGGTCAAGGCGTCGAAAACCACGCCGAGCCTGCGTAATGTCTGTTTCCACAAGGGCCTGTATCCGCCCGCGACCGCCAAGCAGTTCCCCGAGCTGCTGCAGTACGCCGACGTGCGTGACGTGGGCAAGGCGGCGAAGGACTGGCCGCAGCTGAATTTCATCTGCTACCACTCGGCGTTCCGTTTCACTGGCGGCGCGTACAAGGTGGGCATGGAGCAGTTCGAGCAGACCGGGCGCATCGACTGGGTCACCGACCTCTCGGAGATTCCGGCGAAGTTCGGCGTGAAAAACGTCTACGGCGATGTCGGCCAGTTGTTTGCCCAGAGCACCGTGGCCGAACCGCGGCTGTGCGCGGCGATGATGGGCCAGTTGGTCAAGGGCCTCGGCGCCGATCACGTGGTGTGGGGCACCGATGCGGTATGGACCGGTGCGCCGCAATGGCAGATCGAGGCGCTGCGCCGGCTGGAAATCCCGGAGGACATGCGGCAGAAATACGGCTTCGCGATGCTGGGCGCGGCCGACGGTCCGGTCAAACGCGCGATTTTCGGCGAGAACAATGCCCGGCTCTACGGCGTCACGGCGCAGCATCGCGCATCACTGGTCAACGACCGGTTTGCGCTGGCCAAGCAGGCGTATGACCGAGAAGGCGGTGACCGCACCAACATGGCCTACGGGTATGCGATAAAAAACACCTGAGCGGCAATGTGTTTGATCACGGCGCGGATGAAAATCCGCGCCGTTTTTTCAGATGACGATGCGGTTTGTTTCAGTAGGGGACGTCGCCCGCGATGGTCGTCCGGTGCATGTGGCGCCGCACCGAGAAATCATAGTCGGCCAGCGCGTAGTGCATGGTGCAGCGGTTATCCCAGAAAATGAGATCGTGCGGACGCCATTGATGGCGGTAGATGAATTCTGGCCGTGTCGAGTGGCGGAACAGGAAGTCGAGTATGGGCTGGCTTTCCTCCCGCGGCATGCCGACGATACCGGTGGTGAAGCCCGGATTCACGTAGAGCGCTTTTTTGCCGGTGACGGAGTGCGTGCGCACCATGGGCTGTTCGACCGGCGGTGTTTTTGCCCGCTGCTCGGGGGTCAGCGGCGGACGTTCCTTGAGGTGGGCGAAATAGGTGTCGTATGCATTGCTGTAGTCGTGTACGGCGTTGAGTCCGCCGATAAAATTTTTCATGACATCCGACAGCGCGTTGTAGGCCTGGTACATGTTGGCCCACATCGTATCGCCGCCGATTTTCGGCATTTCGTGGCACAACAGCAGAGAACCCATTGACGGCTTGGGCATGTACGAGAGGTCGGAATGCCAGTACTGACCGGCATACACGGCGCCCTTGATTTTGCCTTCCTCCTTGACGTTCGATACGACGAAAATTTCCGGATGACCCGGCAAATTGAAATCACCGACCACATGCGCTTCCAGCGGGCCGAACTGGCGGCTGAACGCGATGTGTTGCTCCGGCGAGAGTCTGGCATCGCGGAACAGCAGAATGCCGTTTTCGCCCAGCGCCTGATGCAATTCCTGCACCCGGTCGGCGCCCAGAGGCTGAGTAATATCCAGACCCGAGACCTCGGCGCCGCAAGCGGGCGACAGGCGGCGGATTGATGCGATCGTCATGTTGTCCTCCTGGTAATTGCTGGTTGACGGGGGCCGGCGTGAGGCTCAGCCTGCCGAGCCGTCCCGGTCTGACAGGTAAAAGTGGTTTCTGGTGTCCACCCGGCTGAGCCGCACTTCGACCGGGACGTTATTGAATGTATAGGCGATGCGCCGGACCTGCAGCAGCGGTTCGCCCGCGGGAACACCCAAAAATCTGGCCGATGCCGCATCAGATTTCGCCGCGCGCAGCTGTTCCACGGTCCGCACAATATTGATCCCGAAGTGCTTCTGATAAACGCCATACAGGGTATCGCCGCCGCGGCGGATGATGGTCTCGGTCAGTCCGGGCAACAGCTCACACGGGATCGTGATGTCCGACAGCACGACCGGGGTCCCCGATACCTTCAGCACATTGCGTATCCGGTAGACATCGGAGCCCCGTGCCTTGCGCGGCAACTGCAGCAGATCCGCAATCGCATCATCGGCTTTCGCGCGTTTGATCGATATCAGTTCGCTGAGCGGCAGTTCCTTGACGCCGTCGTCGCCGACGACGTGAAAGAACTGGTAGATGCTGCGGCGCTCGCCATGGCGGGAGACGAACGTGCCTTTGCCCTGTTTGCGGGCGAGTACTTTGGTCGCCACCAGATGGCCGATGGCTGCGCGTATGGTCGAGATGCCCACGCCGAAGCGGGCGGCGAGCTTGGGTTCGCTGGGCAGCATGTCGCCGGGTTTCCACTCGCCGTCGGACAGGCCGCGGATGATTTCGCCCTGCACCTGCTTGTAGAGCGGTTCGGCGGCAAGCAGCGCTGCGGGCAACGCCAGTCCGGCGCTGCGGGCAATGTCATGCTGATCGGGCAGGTCCATGGGGGGGGTGTGTGTATTGATTTATTGAGTATTCCCAAAAACATGACAGCCTCGCCAGAGGCATGTTTTTGTCATTATTTATGAAATTTTCAATAATACGCACATTCAATATACACTACTCATTCGAATTATTGCAATCAGTAGCAAGGGTGCTGGCCATCAGGCCGCGCCACGCCGGACGAGGAGGAGTACACATGAAATACGCGAGTATGGTGACTGCCGTCGTGATCGGCATGGCGGGTGCGCAGGCTGCGGCACAGTCTGAGCAGACTTTCCCGAACCGGCCGGTGCGCATGATCG
>JAKFUJ010000464.1 GCA_021732805.1 Betaproteobacteria bacterium
GCGTATTGCGAACTGCACCGCCTCGGCCATGCCCACTCGGTCGAAACCTGGATCGATGGCGGACTTGCAGGCGGACTGTACGGCATTGCGCTGGGACGCGCGTTTTACGGCGAATCGATGTTCACTTGCGCAGCGGATGCCTCAAAAATCGCGCTGGCGCATCTGGTGCGCCTCCTGCATCACCATCAATTCGGCATCATCGACTGCCAGATGAATACTGCACATCTTGCGCGCTTCGGCGCCCGCGAGATTCCACGCAGCACATTTTTGCTGCATCTCGCGAAATTGGTAAACTGTGCGGTATCCGCCGAAGTCTGGCGCCACCACGGCGAAACGGTAACCTGGTAAACAGGATTTGATGAGCAGGAATACACGGCAGTGACCTACCTTACGGAATTCCCCCTCTCGGTACTGCAGTTCTACGCGACCGCGCCGTATCCGTGCAGCTATCTGCCGGAGCGCATGGCGCGTTCGCAGGTGGCAACACCCAGCCACCTGATCGACGCCCCCGTCTACAGCGAACTGGTGCGTGCCGGTTTCCGCCGCAGCGGCGCTTTTACCTACCGCCCGCACTGCGATCATTGCCGCGCCTGCGTGCCGGTGCGTGTCGCCATTGAAGAATTCAAGGCCAGCCGCGCACAGCGACGCACACTGAAACGCCACGCGGCGCTGGAATCAAAAACGCTGGATCTCAAATACCACCCAGAACATTACGCGCTGTACCTGCGCTATCAGGCGCAGCGTCATGCCGGCGGCGGCATGGATCAGGACAGTCGCGAACAGTACCGGCATTTCCTGCTGCAAAGCAACGTCGATTCGCAACTGATCGAATTCCGCGAAAACGGCACGCTGCGCATGGTCAGCATCGTTGACCGGCTGCAGGATGGCCTGTCGTCGGTGTACACCTTTTTTGACCCCGAAATTTCCGGCGCCAGTTTCGGCACCTACAACATCCTGTGGCAAATCGACCTCTGCCGGCAGCTCGACCTGCCGTATCTGTACCTCGGTTACTGGATCGCGCAGAGCCGGAAAATGGCCTACAAAATCAGCTTCCAGCCCATGGAAGGTCTGGTTGACGGTCGCTGGCAGAAACTTTCCGGGTAAACAGCACACACCTGCATGCATGACGACCGGTACAATACCGGCATGTACACACTGCTGCGTCCTCTGCTGTTCGCGCTCGACGCCGAGTCCGCGCACCACCTGACCCTGGAATCACTGCAACTCGCCTCACGCACCGGAATCCCCGGCGCCTGTACGTCGCGCGCTGCTGATACGCCGCACGCGGTGATGGGCATCACCTTTCCCAATCCGGTCGGTCTCGCTGCCGGGCTCGACAAAAACGGCGAATACATTGATGCGCTGGGCAGCCTCGGTTTCGGCTTCCTCGAAATCGGCACCGTCACACCGCGCCCGCAGCCGGGCAATCCCAGACCGCGGATGTTCCGTTTGCCGGCGGCGCGCGCCGTGATCAACCGCATGGGCTTCAACAACCACGGCGTGGATGCACTGGTTGTCAACGTGCAACGCGCGAATTACCGAGGCGTACTCGGCATCAACATCGGCAAGAATTTCGATACGCCGCTGGAACGCGCCGCGGATGACTACCTGATCTGCCTGCGTCAGGTTTATGCCCATGCCGGTTATGTCACAGTGAATATTTCCTCGCCCAATACCAAAAACCTGCGCCAGCTGCAGCAGACCGATGAACTCGGCCGGTTGTTGTCTTCATTACGCATTGAACGCGAACGTCTGGCTGACAAATACGGACGGCGCGTGCCGCTGGCTTTGAAGATTGCGCCCGATCTTGATCCATCGCAGATCACCGCCATTGCCGGACTGCTGGTCACGCATCACATCGATGCGGTCATCGCCACCAATACCACCATCGCCCGCGATGCGGTTGCCCATCTGCCGCATGGCGCAGAAACCGGCGGACTGAGCGGCGCGCCGTTGACCGCACAGGCACAGAGCGTGACCGCGCAACTGGTTGCCGCTCTGGACGGCGCGGTACCGGTGATCGGCGTCGGCGGCATCATGACGGGCGCTGACGCTGCAGCGCGAATGGCGGCCGGCGCCAGCCTGGTGCAGCTCTACAGCGGGCTGGTCTATGCCGGCCCGGCATTGGTCGGCGCATGTGTCAAAGCCTGCGCCCAACCCGCATCCTGAGCAAGGCACAATGATCAAGGCAGACGCCATTGATGCACTGTTACCGCAGACGCAATGTGCGCAATGCGGCTATGCCGGCTGCCGGCCTTATGCCGAAGCCATGGCTGCTGACAGTGCGCCGATCAATCAGTGTCCGCCGGGCGGTGACGAAGTCATTGCCGAACTGGCCGCATTGCTGAAAACAAAAATCCTGCCGCTGAACACCGCGCATGGCGTTGCCGCCGCGCCGACTGTGGCCGTGATCGATGAAACCGCCTGCATCGGCTGCACGCTGTGCCTCCCTGCCTGTCCGGTGGATGCCATCGTCGGTGCGCGGCGGTTGATGCACACGGTGATTGCCGCGGAATGTACGGGTTGCGCGCTGTGCCTGCCGCCCTGCCCGGTGGATTGCATTACGCTGGCGCCGACAGGAGCAGCGCGCGACCGCACAACGCAACACGCTGCATCCGGCGGATTGCGCCGGCGTTTCATCGCGCACCGGCAACGTCTGGCTGCTCGCGGGCATGAGCGCAGCAGGAAAAAAAGCGGCGCGCCGCTGAATGCAGCAGCACGCAAACAGGCGACGCTGGATCGCGCGCTGGCCAGAGCACGCGCACGATTGACAAAAACGCCAGAATAAAACTGCAGGGTCTATGCGGACGGCATCAATGCCGGTCCTGGCCACCGTTTCAGCGTCCGAACAGGCCGCGCAGAATCTGTGACGGGTCGACGCCGATACCGCCGCCGCCCTTTGATGGCTGCGGTTGTGGAGAACCTTGCTGTGAGGTCAGCCCGCGCGCGCCGTCCGCCGGCAGGGGTTGCGCCGCGCGCACCGGTCCCGCACCGGCGACAACCCGACGGATGTCCAGTTCACGCCCGACAGGCAGATTCGCCATGCGCGGCGTCAATGCCGTGCCCAACTGATCGAGCCGGTCACCCGGCGCCGGATGGGTCTTGAACAGCAATGCCAGCGAACCATCCGCCGCGCCGCGGGCCGCCAATTTTTGCAATACATCAACCAGCCCGAACGGGTTGTAGCCGGCACGCGCGGCCAGCACCACACCCATCGCATCAGCTTCGTGTTCCGCGCTTTTGTCGAGACCTCGCGCGAACACTTCGGCGCCGGAGCCGATCATGTTGTTGAGCAATGCCGAGCGATTGTCGCGTTGCGCGAGCTGGGCGCCGGCGGACAGTGCCGCACTCTTCTGCATCACCGTGACATGATGGCGGCGCACGATATGCGCGATTTCATGCGCCAGCACGCCGGCCAGCTGCGCTTCACTGTCGAGGATTTCATACAAGCCGCGCGTCACCAGCACATAACCGCCGGGCGCGGCAAAGGCATTGATGGATGCGGTGTCGATAATGGCAAACCGCCACGGCAGGTCGGGACGTTCGCTTTGCGATGCGATCCAGCGTCCGACGCGATTGACATAACCCTGCAGCGCCGGATCGTTGACCAGGGGTGCTGCGCCCAGCATGCGGCCCGCAACTTCGCGGCCAATTTTCAGTTCTTCCTCTTCGCTGACCCCGGCAACCGCGGTCACCGCATCGCGGCCGATGCTGAAGATGCGATTGAGATCAATGGTCTGCGCCTGCGCGCTGCAACAGGCGCATGCCGCCAGCGACAGCAACACCGCGCGTAACGCAGCAACCTGCGCGCTCATGGCGTGCTCCCGGCCTGATCCAGATAATCAACCTTGCCCGCCGTCAATCCGGCGCTGCCGGCATGCTCCGCCGCCTGATCGCGATTTGCGGCATAGCCGTCGAGCTGCTGCATCTGGCCCTGATCAAAATGTGCCTGCTTCAGGTCCTCTTCGTCCAGACCGCGAATGCCGATGGTGGCGGTGACATTGACTTTCTGACGCGGTCCGAAAACGCGCCCCAGCGCCGAACCCGCACCCGCGCCATCACCGCTGCCCGGCGTCACCACGCCAAAACGGACATTGAAGGAATACAGCCAGCCGGTCAGTGCGCCCGACTTGACCTGCACCCAGGCGCCCTGACGCGCCACGGCATCGCCGGTGGCGCCCTTGGCGAGATTGCCGGCCACACTGGCATCGGTGCGCGGTTCCGAACGCAGCACGCTGTCGCGCTCCACCGTTACCGGTTCGGCCGATGCCATTGCGGAAATCAACGCCAGCAGCAGCATGGTCAGCCATCTGCCGGAAACCCCAGTCATCACGTGCCGCATTGAGCACCCCCGGAATCAAGACGGCCATTATAATCATCCGGCACCTACCGCAACATGCCTGAAAAATCCCTTGAATCCCGCCAAAAGACTGGCTATTTTCGAACGTTTCCGCGCCGCCAACCCTGAGCCTCGCGGGGAACTGCAATACGCCAGCCCGTTTGAATTGCTGATCGCCGTGATTCTTTCGGCACAGGCAACAGACAAAAGCGTCAACCGCGCGACCGGGCCGCTGTATCAGAAGGCGAATACGCCCCAGGCGTTGCTCAAACTGGGCGTGGCCGGGCTGGAGAAATACATCAAAAGCATCGGCCTCTATCGCACCAAGGCCAAAAACATCATCGCCACCTGCGCCATGCTCATCAAAAAACACGGGGGCGTGGTGCCGCGCGACCGCGCTGCGCTGGAAGCATTGCCCGGGGTCGGGCGCAAGACCGCAAATGTCGTGCTCAATATCGCCTTCGGCGAACCGACCATCGCCGTCGACACCCATATTTTCCGCATCGGCAACCGTACCGGCCTTGCACCGGGCAAGGATCCGCTGGCCGTCGAACAGAAACTGCTGAAGACCACGCCCGATGCATTCAAACTGCATGCCCACCATTGGTTGATCCTGCATGGGCGTTACGTCTGTATCGCCCGCAATCCACACTGCGACTCTTGCCTGATCAGCGATTTATGCGAATTCCGCGGCAAAACCGGAGCGTCAAAACCGTCACGTAAAAAAAAGGCATAAAAAAACGCGCCATGACGGCGCGTTTTTTTGGATATGTCTGATCAGTATTTGACCGACAACCCTTGCTGACGGGAAAAATGAGCCGCCAGATCCTCGATGTCACGCTGCGACAAAGCACCAGCCAGGGGCGCCATGATTGCGTTCTTGCGTTCGCCGGACTTGTACTCCGCCAGCACCTTGACCAGATAGTCAAAATTCTGTCCGGCCAGACGCGGAAAATCCTGCGCCGCGCTGTTGCCGTCGGGTCCATGACAGGCAGCGCAGGTTTTGGCTTTTTCCTGACCGGCGGCAGGGTTCGCAGCCAGCGACGGGCCACCGGCAACCAGCAGTGCGCACCCGGCCATCCACAGCAATTTATTCATCACTATCCCCTGAATCCCGTTATTTCGATGCTGAATGTGTCGATGTTGCCGCGTAATACGCCGCAACATCGGCCATGTCCTGATCACTCAGGCCGGCCGCAATGGCACGCATCGATGGATGCGAACGGTCACCGTTCTTGTATGCCTGCAACGCCTTGACCATGTAAGCGGCATGCTGACCACCCAGTTTCGGCACACTGTAGGTCACTGGAAACGCCGTTTTATAGCCCGGGATGCCATGGCAACCCGCGCACATCGCGGTTTTGCCCTTGCCCGCCACCGGATCGCCGTCAGCAGCCGGGACAATGCCCGGGAACAGCGCAATGCCGAGGCCAGTGAGGCACATTGTGATTAACCGTATCATGAAGGCGCTCTTTCCTTTTTTGATCGACGCAGGGCGCAGATTATAGCCCAAAAATTTCGCTGATTGCCGGGCAAAATTGACTGATTGGCCAGTACAGCAGTGATGAACGATAATGAAACGCATGCCACGGGAAAGCCATTGAAGTTTCCACTCCTCTCCCGGCCCGAACTGCTGATGTTCGCCAGCCGGCTATTGCCGTTTCTGCAATGGTTGCCGATGGTCAACCGGCAGACGCTGCGCGCCGATGCGCTGGCGGGTCTGACCGGGGCGGTGGTGGTGCTGCCGCAGGGTGTCGCTTTCGCGACCATCGCCGGCCTGCCCCCGGAATACGGTCTGTACGCCGCGATGATTCCGGCAATCATTGCCGCGCTGTTTGGTTCGAGTTGGCATCTGGTTTCGGGACCGACAACCGCGATTTCCATCGTGATTTACGCAACGATGAGCGGCGTCGCCGAACCCGGCACACCGGACTACATCCGGCTGGTGCTGATGATGACCTTCCTCACCGGTATTTTCCAGGTGGCGATGGGCCTCGCGCGCATGGGTGCGCTGGTCAATTTCATCTCGCATACAGTGGTGCTCGGCTTCACCGCCGGCGCCGGTCTGCTGATCATCAGCACCCAGCTGACGCACTTTCTCGGCATACCGATGCCGCGCGGGATTTCCTTCGCCGAAACGCTGCGCCAGACGCTGTATGGCCTGGACGAGATCAACTGGTATGTGACGTCAGTAGGCATGATCACGCTGCTGGTCGGCATTTTCGTGAAGCGCCGTTATCGGCGCATGCCGTACATGATCGTGGCCATGATTGCGGGCTCGCTCTACACCCTTGCGCTGGGCCTGATTCCGCAGCTCGATGCGCGTAACCAGATTGCCACGGTCAAAGCACTGTCGGGGATATTTCCCCACTTCGAGGCACCGGATTTTTCGCTGGAAGCATTGCGTAAAACAGCGTCGATTGCAGTCGCCGTGACCATGCTCGGCCTGACCGAGGCGGTGTCGATCGCCCGCGCCATTGCCGTGCGCTCCGAGCAACGCATCGACGGCAACCAGGAATTCATCGGCCAGGGCCTGTCCAACATCGCCGGCAGCTTTTTCTCGGCTTACGCTTCCAGCGGCTCGTTCAACCGCAGCGGCGTCAACTATGAATCCGGCGCGCGCACGCCGCTCGCTTCAATACTGTCGGCGGTATTCCTGCTGATGATCGTGCTGCTGGTAGCACCCTTGGTGCAATTCCTGCCGGTGCCGACGATGGCCGGCATCCTGTTCATGGTGGCCTGGGGACTGATCGACATCCCGCAGATCCGCAACATCATCCGCACCAGCCTGTCGGAAAGCATCATCCTCTCCGTCACTCTGCTCGCCACACTGTTTGTGCAGCTCGAATTCGCGATTTATACCGGCATCCTGCTGTCGCTGATGCTCTACCTCAAACGCACCTCGCATCCGGTGATTCTCGACGTCAAACCGGACCTCGAGGAAGGCAGTTATCACTATTCAGCAGACACCAAGCTGCCGGACTGCCCGCAAGTGAAATGCCTGCGCGTCAACGGTTCGATTTTCTTCGGCGCCGTCGATCACATGCAGCAGGTGCTGCATCGTATCGGCGCAAACAGCATGCAAAAACATGCCATCATCGTCGCCAGCGGCATCAATTTTGTCGATGTCGCCGGCGCCGAACTGCTCGCGCATGAAGCCAAGCGCCGGCGCCGTGTCGGCGGCGGCCTGTATTTTTACCGCCTCAAGGATGAAGTGGTCGCGCTGTTGCGCCGGGGCGGTTACCTCAGCGATATCGGCGAGGAGAACATGTTTCCGGTGAAACGCAACGCGATCGCCGCTGTTTACAAAAAACTTGATTCTGCGATATGCCGCGACTGCAAGTTGCAGATTTTCCGGGAATGCCGGGTCACCCTGCCCAACGGCGAGCCC
>JAKFUJ010000474.1 GCA_021732805.1 Betaproteobacteria bacterium
TATCCAGGTACTCCTGCACCTTGAGCATGGAATCAACATGCCCCAAACCAATGATGTCCTGTGTTGCCTCAGGATTAATCGCCGCCAGGGCAGCAATGATTTTTTGTGCATTGCCCTGATGCATGACCATGGCAACGCGCAAATCCTCATATTTCCAGCCAATGGCACGGATCACTTCAAAGCTGCCGAGGTGCGCGCCCATCAGAAACAGGCCGTTGCCGCGGGCCAGCAGCCGGCGCAGTTCAGCCTCGCCATGCACTTCAAATTCAAACAGGCCAAAGTGGCGTCTGACCAGATATATGCGGTCATGAATGGTGGCGGCAAAAGTAAAAAAATGCCGGTACCTTTCAGCCCAGCGAGGAGGATGCCCCAACACGCGCTGCAGATACTTTGCCGACGCACGGCGACTGGTCGGGGCAAACAGCAAAAAATAACCGGCAATCAAATGCAGCACTGCACGTCCTGCACGTCGCCCCATACTCATCGAAATCCACACCATGAGGCGCAGCATCAACCTGTTGCTGCGCTCCGGGGTATGCGCCCACTCGGCAATACGCTCCACTTTTGTTTCCACCGTCATGACGGGGAGCGCGAAACGACAGTACCGCTGGCAATTTTTCGGGTACCGGCGACGATCTCAAAATGCATGATGCCGCCTGAGGACACAGAGTGCCGAATCTCCAGCTCATCGCCCGGATTTGCCGGACTCAGGAATTTCACTGCGCTGATCTCGCAGGTTTCCAGTCTGATACCGGTGGCAATGGTGATGGCATGCAGCGCCATATCCAGCAACGCCACCCCCGGAAGTATGGGGGTGCCCGGGAAATGCCCGGGAAAGGCGGGATGATCCACCGGGACCGTCCAGCGCACGATGTCTGTCATCCGGAAGCCCGGGCGCTCTGCGCCTTGACCAGAGCCTGCAACGCCTCGCGCGGGAGTTTTCCTGTGCCATTGCGCGGCAGCGCATCAACAAACAGCAACGGTCGCGGCAGAAACACCGGATCAATATGCTCGCGCAACGCGGTCAGCAGACGTGCTGCATCCAGACCTGGAGCCACCACACAGGCCGCCAGTCGTGCAATACGATCATGGTCGGTATCGTCGGGCATGTAAAAAGCGCCGTCCACTACGCCGGGTATGGTATTGAGCAGGTGATTGAGACTGGCCAGCGAATGCCGCTTGCCTGCAATATTGACCAGGTCCGCGATTCGCCCGTGCAGTAAAAATTTCCCTTCCGCCACCGGCTCAATCACATCGTTCAGGGTGGTCCATGTCTCAACATGACCGCCACAGGCTTGTACGCCCTCGCCCTTCACCGCCAGTTTTATTCCGCTGAGCAATTGCCATTCCGCGGTTTGCGTCGGACGGCGGGTTGCGATCAAGCCGGTTTCGGTGCTGCCATAAATTTCCATCAGCGGAGCGCGGCACAGCGCTTCGATGTCCTGTGCAATCCGGATCGACAGGGGTGCGGTGGCGGATACCACCAATGAGACCTCCGGCAGTTCCAGTTCCGCATCGAGCAAGGTGCGCAGATGCGCGGGCGACGACACCAGCACCCGCGGCGCAGGCACAGCCGCCAGCGCCTTGCAGATATCCGCCGGGTAAAACGGCTGATCGCTGCAAAACGCGTAGCCGTTGCTCCATGCCATCAGCACCGTGGATTCAAACCCGTACATGTGCTGGGCCGGCACTGTACCCACGATGATGCAGGGCGAATTTGGCAGCAGCCCCAGACACGATGCCTCGGCCTGCACGCTGCGCACCAGCCCGCCCCAGGTCTTGACGTGGGGCTGCGGCGTTCCGGTCGAACCCGAGGTAAATACCACCGCGATACGCTGCGCCACATCAATTTCCGGTATTGAAAATGCGTCGTCCCGGTCAACCGCAGCCATTGCCGGATACCTTGACTGCGGAAGATCCACGGTGCACGAATCGCTGTCAGTCAGACAAAAAACATCCGGCGCAAAAACCTTGATCTGGCGCACGACCCCTGGCGTATGGGTTGATGGCAGCAGACTCACTTTGCCGGTGAGGATGGCGGCGGCCAGCCCCACGCTGAACCGGTAACGATCACCGCACATATTGAGCAAATGACCGCCCGCCGGAAACCGGGCGGCAAGCTGGCGGACTTCCGCCATGAATTGGCGCAGTGTGACGGGGCATCCGGCGCGCCAGGCAATGATGCGCTCCGGTGTTGCGTGTGATAACAGCGGTAATGAAGACATGGGTGATTACGCAGACACTAACGCGGGTTTCCGAAGCCGTTTCTGAATGCCCGCACCGCATCGAGGATATTTTTTTGTTTCAAATCGGGCAACAGCCATCTGCGCACCCAATATTCAGCGATAAACATCAATACGACCAGGGGCAGAGTCAGGAAATTTGCGAAAACCGACCAGGTCGTCAACGGCGTCAGTACAAAAAGCAGGGTGGAAACCAGCGCCATCACCGCAAAAAACAGGGTCCAGGCAACAGTGACTTGGCGCGAGTAAATTTCATGCTGCGGCGTCAATGGCGCATGCACCGCGTTGGCAAATCGGGTGCACAGCGATTGCCTGCCAGCCAATAAAGTGCGGCCAAATGTCACGAACAGTATGAGTTGCAATCCCACGTGCTGAATCCAGAAAACCAGCCCGAAATGGTGTTCCAGCGCGCTCCACCCGACCAATAGCACAACACACAGCATCGCCAGCAAGCCCAGCATGGCGACGCGCCGTGGCGAACGCCAAGCCAGCATCGCAGCAATTATGATCAGCGGTGCAATGGCCACCACAGCGCCCAGCCGACTGTTGTCCGCAGATGCATTGACGAAATGCGCCAATAACGGGTAGCCGATCACCAACACGGCAATCCCCGCCCAGCGGACGACTCGACGGACCATCAGCGGGTTCTTTGCTCGGCGATAAAGTCTGAGAGGCTGCGCAACGAATTGAATGTGTGCTGGTTGTCGGCACTGTCCGCACGCAGCTTCAGACCATAATGTTTGGAGACCACCAGTGCGACTTCCAGTACATCGATCGAATCCAGGCCGAGGCCATCGCCATACAGCGGGGCGTCCGGAGCAATTTGATCTGCCGTAATCTCGAGATTCAGGCATTCGATCATCAACTCCGCCACCTCGAGTTGCAGCGCCGCGGTACTGGCGGCGGCGGGTTTGTGGTTATCTTGCATGGTGTGTCATGTCTAATTTATACACGAGGAGAGCGAAAAGCTGCCGGGGCTTCATTCCGCACCTGATCAAGACAGGATATCCCGGTCAATGCCGCATATTTAACAGCAATATTGTCATGTCCGGCCATATCAGGCGGCATTTTCCTCTCTTTCGCCATGTTTTTTATGATTATGTAAATTTGACATCGAATATATTGACAGAGGCGATCCCGCAGGATCGTATCAATCTCTCGTATGCGCACGTTGTGATACCCAATCAACCATGCCATGTGCTGTCGATCACTATTTGGGAGGATAATCGATGCATGAATCCTCTCATCGAAACGCCAACCACCTGCGCTTCGGACTGTGACGTACTGATCATTGGTGGCGGCCCCGCGGGTTCTACCGCCGCTGCCCTGCTTGCCGAGCGCGGTCACCGCGTCACACTGATGGAAAAAGCACACCATCCCCGCTTCCACATTGGTGAATCGTTGCTTCCCGCCAATCTGCCACTTCTGGAGAAACTGGGTGTGGCTGATGCTGTCAAAACCATCGGTATGGAAAAATGGGGGGCGGAGTTTGTCTCGCCATGGCACGACCACAAACAATCCTTCGAATTTGCCGACGCACTGGACAAATCCATGCCTTTGGCGTACCAGGTGCGTCGCTCGGAATTTGACGAAATCCTGATCCGCAACGCCATCCAAAAAAAAGCCCGCGTGGTGGAAGGTTGCCGGGTGCGGGATGTCCGCTTCCTGCCCGATAAGAAGGGCGTGCTGGCACAGGCCCGTCATGATGATGGCAGCATCGAAACCGTGCGCGCACGCTTCGTCATGGATGCCTCGGGCCGCGACACATTTCTCGCCGGTCGCCTGAAAGCCAAGCACCGCAACAAGAAACACAGCAGCGCCGCCATTTACGCGCATTTTTCCGGAGCCTCGCGCAATCCCGGAAAAGCCGCAGGCAATATCTCCATTTACTGGTTTGAACATGGCTGGTTCTGGCTGATACCGCTGGCTGACGGCGCCACCAGCATCGGCGTAGTGGCCTGGCCGTACTACCTGAAAACACGCAAACAAAAATCGCTGACACAATTTTTTCAGGAAACCATCGCCCTGTGCAAACCGCTGCATGCCCGGCTGCAGAATGCCCGGCTGACATCGCCTGTTGAAGCCACCGCAAACTTCTCCTACTCCTGCGACCGCACGCATGGCAGCAACTATCTGCTGTTGGGTGATGCCTACGCTTTTATCGACCCGATATTTTCTTCGGGTGTAATGCTGGCCATGCAAAGTGCGTTTGCCGGCGCTGACGCCGTGGATACCGCTCTGCGCCACCCGCATCAGGCAATTGCTGCATTAAAAAAATTCGATCAATCCATGCGAATCGGTCCCAGGGAGTTTTCATGGTTTATTTATCGGGTAACCAACCCCGCCCTGCGCAACATGTTCATGGCGCCCCGCGACATTTTCCGCGTGAAGCAGGCTTTGCTTTCGGTACTGGCTGGCGACGTATTCGGGAAAACCCCGATTCAAGGCCCGCTGCTCGTATTCAAAGGGCTGTATTACGCATCATCGCTGCTGAATCCGGTACGCACAATGAAAGCCTGGCGGATGCGTAAACACAACATACGGGTTGTGGATGGAATCAACGCAGCGACAAACTGATGCAGCTCAAAGCTTACCCACTGTATGGCCCGAAGTTGTCCGTTGCCACTTTCCCGGAAAGACCGGGTCGCTGGGAAACAAACGCACTCGGCACTTTCCTTTTTTCTGCAGACGCCGCCGACAAAAAAACGTCTGCCCCTTGCGCCATCCCGTGCATGCGCGTCGCCCTGCAGAGGCTCGATGGCGACGGCGAAATCTGCGAGGTCTGGCATGGCAGCGGGCAACCCACGCAGGGTCGGCGCGGCGATCTCCACTATTGCCACGATGATGAAGTGTTGTTTGGCGTCATTGCACTGCGGGAAAGAACGGACGCAAGCCATACCGAGCAAATCTCGTCAACCGGCGCCGGTACCGGTACCGGAAAAACACCTTTGCAACAGGCCGCAGAATCGGCGTACCGCCAGATATTTTCGCTGCTCGATACCATGGGCTATCCGCATCCGTTGCGGATCTGGAATTACATCGCAGACATCAATGGCCACAGTTTCGGCCTTGAGCGCTACCGCCAGTTCAACATGGGGAGGCAGGACGCATTCCTTGCCCACGAGCGCAAAGTGGTGGGCAATGTACCCGCAGCATGTGCGCTGGGCTCGGCTCATGGACCATTGACCATCGCCTTTCTCGCCGGACGCACGGCGCCGCTGAAAATTGAAAACCCGCGTCAGACCAGTGCCTATCTGTATCCACAGCAGTACGGTCCGCGCAGCCCCACGTTTTCCCGCGCCAGTCTTGCGCAACTCGGAGATGACCGGATTTTATTCATTTCGGGTACCGCCAGTGTCGTAGGGCATGCAACCCTGCACCCCGGCGATGTCGTGGCACAAACCCGCGAAACCATGACCAATATCAGGGCCGTGCTCGCCGAGACCAACCGCCGGATCAGTCAGTCCGGATTCGACCTGCCCGACCTGCATTACCGGGTCTATGTACGTCACCCCGCCGATCTTGAACAGATTCGCACTGAGCTGACCCATTGTGTGGGCGGAACACCCAGAGCCATTTACCTGCAGGCCGATGTGTGCCGCAGCGATCTGTTGCTGGAAATCGAAGCCGCTGCAGTGCTCACGCTGACATCAGCGCACGGGCTACGGGACTGAGCATGCGCGCCGGATCACGCGCATTGCTGGATTGCTATGATTTTCTGGTGCTCTATCTCGGGCTGATTCTGCTTGGAACCATGTGCCTTGCATGGACACCGGCTGCGCTCATCCTGCACCTGCTGCTTCCCAGACATCGGGGGCAGGCACTGGGCCGTTACGTCATTATGGCGGCATTCCGTTTTTACCTGTTCATACTCGGCTTGTCCCATCGCTGCAGCTTCGACCTGGAAGCACTTGATGCCCTGCGCGACCACTCTTCGCTGATCATCGCACCCAATCATCCGTGCCTGCTGGACGCAGTGATGATCATTTCACGCCTGCCCAATGTGGCCTGCGTCCTGAAATCAGAACTGATGAATAATGTTTTTCTCGGCGCGGGTGCACGCCTGGCGCGCTATATCCGCAATGAACCGGTACGAGACATGGTACGGCTGGCGGGCCGGGATTTTGACGGCGGCAGTCATCTGCTGCTGTTCCCGGAAGGCACACGCACCACTGCGTCTCCGGTCAATCCATTCAAAAGCAGCATCGGCCTGATCGCACTTCACGCACAGGTGCCGGTACAAACCGTACTCATAGAAACCGACTCGCTGTATCTGGGCAAAGGCTGGTCGCTGTTCCGCAAGCCGCCAATGCCGATGCATTACCGGGTACGCCTGGGGCGGCGCTTTGATCCACCGCAGCAAACCCGGCGCTTCATGGTTGAATTGGAATATTACTTTGCGCATGAACTGGTACATGGCTCGGCGTTTTATGCGACCGGCTCCCTGTCCGTATCAACCGATCAAGCGTCAGGATCTGCCTCGCAATCATTGTGATGACCACACCCTCGGCCACTCATCTCGTTCTTATTCCCAGCTATAACCCTGGCGCCAAAGTCCATGAAACCGTGAGCACGGCACGCCAGTACTGGAATCCGGTATGGGTGGTGATCGATGGCAGCACAGATGGCACCACCGAAAGCCTGATTGCAATGGCGACCCGGGATGCCGGTTTGCGGGTACTCGTTTTGCCGCACAACCAGGGCAAAGGCGCTGCGGTGCTGCACGGCCTGGATCAGGCGGCGACAGCAGGATTCAGTCACGTGTTGACCATGGACTCGGATGGCCAGCATCCCCCGGACCGCATTCCGGCATTCATGGCGGAATCTGCCGCACAGCCTGCCGCAATGATTCTCGGCGTGCCGGTATTCGATGCCAGCGCACCGGGGTTGCGCGTAAAGGGTCGGCGCATATCCAACTGGTGGGCCAATCTGGAAACGCTGTGGGCAGGCATCGGCGATTCGCTGTTCGGGTTCCGCGTGTATCCCATTGCCGCATTGCGGAAAATCATGCACGGTCAGATGTGGATGCGTCACTTCGATTTTGATCCGGAGGCCGTAGTGCGCCTGTGCTGGCGCGGCGTCAAGCCGGTCAATCTGTCTGCTCCGGTGTGCTACTTCCGCCCTGAACAAGGCGGCGTATCGCACTTCCGCTACCTGCGCGACAACGTGCTATTGACGTGGATGCACGCACGTCTGTTCATCGGTTTTGTGCTGCGCCTGCCGGTTTTGCTGATGCGGCGCGGGCAAGGCAGTTTAAAGGCTGGCGGCCAACCCGTCAGATCGTCTGGCCGGGAACGACCTTGATTGCCTGGTATTCCGAAAACATGCCCAGTTCCAGATGCCGCCTGGCCTGCGTCAGCCCCGCGCCACTGAGTGTGGCCACGACCTGTTCGGGGGACGCGCAGGCTTCTATGCTGTCCCA
>JAKFUJ010000395.1 GCA_021732805.1 Betaproteobacteria bacterium
GCGTGAAACGCGCCAGCATCCTCGGCGACAGTTCGCGCAAAGTATCCATGAAGCGGAAATGACGGCTTTCCGGCGACAGCCCGCGCACAAATGCCTGCTCGATTTCCGTGTCGTCAGCGCGAATCGGCCGCAACACCACAGGTTCACCCTGCGGCGATTGCCAGCTGCTGATCAAATGCGCGGGGTACGCCTGTATCGTCACGGGATCACTGCGGGGTCGAAAAAACCGGCACGGAACGGTAAAATATCATTCTAGCCTCAACTTGATGGTCCCAGCCCCCACACCGGATACGACGGTGATTTCACTATCCATCAACGGTGAAAACCGTGCTTTTGAAAATGCGCCGACCTGCAACGAGCTCATCAGCCATTTGCAATTGGCCGGTAAACGCATCGCCATCGAACGCAACGGTGAAATCGTGCCTCGCAGCCAGTTCGGCTCCTGCGTATTGCAGGACGGCGACCGCCTCGAAATCGTCGCCGCAGTCGGCGGCGGCTGAACGCCCCTCGATCCTCAATCCCGAATTCTCAATCCTCGATCCCGCCCCATGAAACCACACGAAAATCTCGACCCGCTGATCATCGGCGGCAAACCTTACACTTCGCGCCTGCTGATCGGCACTGGCAAATACAGGGATTTCGCCGAGACCCGCGCGGCGATTGATGCCAGCGGCGCGCAGATCGTCACTGTCGCCATCCGCCGTACCAACATCGGCCAGAATCCCGGCGAACCGAGTCTGCTGGATGCAGTGCCGGCATCGCAATTCACGCTGCTGCCCAACACCGCCGGCTGCTACACCGCGGATGACGCCGTGCGCACGCTGCGCCTCGCGCGCGAATTGCTCGACGGCCACGACCTGGTCAAGCTGGAAGTGCTGGGTGACCCGAAGACGCTGTATCCGAACGTCGTCGAAACCATCGCCGCAGCGAAAACGCTGGTGAAGGACGGCTTCAAGGTCATGGTTTACACCTCGGATGATCCGATCATCGCCAAGCAGCTCGAGGAAATCGGCTGCGTCGCGGTGATGCCGCTGGCGTCGCTGATCGGCTCCGGCATGGGCATCCTCAACCCGTGGAACCTGCAGATCATCATTGAAAACGCCAAAGTGCCGATCGTCGTCGATGCCGGCGTCGGCACCGCTTCCGATGCGGCCATCGCAATGGAACTCGGCTGCGATGCGGTGCTGATGAATACCGCGATTGCCGCCGCCAAAGACCCGGTGCTGATGGCGTCGGCGATGAAGCAGGCCGTGGCTGCCGGACGCGACGCGTACCGCGCCGGGCGCATGCCGAAAAAACTCTACTCTGCTGCGCCAAGTTCGCCGACCACCGGACTTATTGGTAAATGAGCGGCAAACCTGAACAGCTTGCCTGGTTTGCATTGAACACCGAAAATCCCCACGGGCCCATCCGCAGCTACGTGCTGCGCCAGGGCCGCGTGTCCAACGCGCAGCGCCGTGCGCATGACACGCTGCTGCCCCGCTACGGCATCCCCTATGCCGATGCGGCGCTCGATCTCGATACCGTATTCGCACGCAAGGCGCTGCGCATACTCGAAATCGGCTGCGGCATGGGTGAGACCACGGCGGCCATTGCCGCAGCACACCCGCAGCAGGACTACCTCGGCATCGAAGTGCATACGCCCGGCGTCGGCAGCCTGCTGAAGCAGATTGATGAACTCGGCTTGAGCAACGTGCGCGTGATCCAGCATGATGCGGTAGCCGTGCTGGAACACATGATTGCGCCGGACAGCCTCGACGGCCTGCACATTTTTTTCCCGGATCCGTGGCCGAAGAAACGCCAGCAGAAGCGGCGCTTGATCCAGCCGCCATTTGTCGCGCTGGCTGCATCGCGCCTGAAAGCGGGCGCTTATCTGCACGCAGCGACCGACTGGCAGGAATACGCGGAACAGATACTGACTGTGCTCGGCGGCGAACCTGCGCTGGTCAACACTGCCCCCGGTTACGCCGGGAAGCCGGCCTACCGGCCGCAGACCAAGTTCGAAACACGCGGACTGAAACTCGGCCACGGTGTCTGGGACATCGTGTTTCGCAAAAAGCCATAAAAAACGGCGGCCCGCAGGCCGCCGTTTGCACCTTTTCAGAATCGCTTCTTACTGGGTACCGCCGATTTTGGCGTCACGAATCACGTCACCCCACACCTTGCGTTCGGACTTGATGAAAGCCGCGAACTGATCTGGCGGGCTGTAAACGGCTTCAATCGCCATCGTTCCCAGATTTTTCTTGACCTCGGCATCCGACAATGCGCGACCGAGATCGGTCGATACCTTGTCGACCGTCGATTTCTGCACACCGGCCGGGAACATGATGCCCCACCAGTTCGCTGCAGAAAAACCCTTGATACCCTCTTCCGCCAGTGTCGGCAGTTCCGGCGTAAACGGCGTGCGCTCGGCGCTGGTCACTGCCAGCGCCTTGATTTTGCCGGCTTTCAGATTGCCCATCACCGGCGGCGCATCGGAGAACATCATCATGATGTGTCCGCCCTGCACTGCGGCGATCGAATAAACGCCACCCTGATACGGCACGGTGGTGACATCCACCTTGGCCATGCGCTTGAACATTTCGCCGATCAGATGCGACATGCTGCCGGCGCCGCTGGTCGCGTAAGTCATTCCGGGATTCTTTTTCGCCAGTCCCACCAGTTCCCGGACGTTCTTCACCGGCAACGTCACCGGCACCACCAGGATGTTGGCGGCGCGGGTGATCTGCGACACCGGCACAAAATCCTTGTCGACGTTGTAATTGACCTTGTTCAGCAAAGGATTGGCCAGCACCGGGCCGAAGTTGCCGAGCAAAAAGGTATAACCATCGGGCGCCTGTTTGGCGGCGTATTCCATGCCCACCGCGCCCGCAGCACCCGGCCGCGAATCCACCAGCACCTGCTGGCCCCAGAGCTCGGTCAGTTTTTTGCCGATGATGCGCGCCATCACGTCGGAACTGCCGCCTGCCGGATAAGTCACGACAAAACGCACCGGTTTGCTGGGATAGGCCTGGGCCTGGACCGCGCCGCTGGACAATGCGGCAGCAGCGACAAAAGACGCGATAACGCTGTATTTGAAGCGGTTCATTACATCTCCTCCGATGACGGAAATACGGGTTCTTGCCGGTTTTTTTGTCCGTCGCAGCCGCAAAAAAGAAGCAACGGTTACGACTATTCTAGCCTTGCACTGCCGAAACGCAATGGTGCGTCAATGTCCGTACAGGTCGGCCATCAGGCCAGAAAAAGCTGCATCAGGTCATTGAGAAAACGCCGGCCCAGTTCCGTCGGCATCACCCGCTGGTGATCGCGCGTGATCAGGCCGCGGGTTTCGGCCTGATCCAGCATCGGCAGAACATGGGTCAGTTCCAGACCGGTACGCCCGGCAAACAATGACAGTTCGAATCCCTGATTCAGGCGCAGCGCGTTCATCATGAATTCGCCGGGTAGATCGGCAATCGCGATGTCATGTTGTTCGCCGGCGGCCTGCGCCAGATAGGCTTTCGGTTGTCGTGGGCGGGATTCTCGTAATATATTGTTTTTAAACGATATTTTACTGTGCGCTCCGGCGCCGATGCCGAGGTAATCGCCAAACATCCAGTAGTTGAGGTTATGCCTGCTGCGGCGTCCGGGGCGGGCGTACGCCGAGGTTTCATAATGTTCGTAACCGGCAGCGGCCAGTTGCACTTCCATCGCGTCCTGCATTTCCGCGGCGGTGTCGTCATCCGGCAGCGAAGGCGGATACCGATGAAAATACGTGTTCGGTTCCAGCGTCAGGTGATACGCACTCAGATGCTGCGGTGCGTAAGCAACAGCCGCCGCCAAGTCGGCTGCCGCCTCATCAGGCGTCTGTCCGGGCAGGGCGTACATCAGATCGAGATTGACGTTGTCGAAAGTACGCAGCGCAAGTTCCGCAGCGCGCCGCGCTTCCGCCGCGTCATGGATGCGGCCGAGCGCCTTCAGATGCCGGTCGTTGAAACTCTGGATGCCCAGCGACAGGCGGTTGATGCCGGCGGCGCGAAAGCCGGCAAATTTTTCCGCCTCCACCGTACCGGGATTGGCTTCCAGCGTGACCTCGGCATCCGCCGCCAGCGGCAGCCGCGCACGCACCCCTGCCAGCAAGGCATCCATCGCACGCACCGAAAACAAGCTGGGCGTGCCGCCGCCGATGAACACTGTCAGCACCGGACGCCCCCACACTCGCGGCAATGCCGATTCCAGATCCGCGAGCAGTGCGGCGACGTATTCATCCTCGGGCAACACACCGCGCGCCTCGTGCGAATTGAAGTCACAGTACGGGCATTTGCGCACGCACCACGGAATATGGATGTACAGCGACAACGGCGGCAGCGTGTTGAACTGCAATGAGGAGTGAGGAGTGAGGAGTGAGGATCGGATCATGGCACGCCTGCGCTATGCCCGGGACAAGGTACGCAGGCGGTCCACCAGTATCGCCAGTGCCCGGGCGCGGTGACTGACCCGGTTTTTTTCTTCCACCGACAGTTCGGCGCCGGTTTTTCCCAGTTCCGGAATCAGGAACAGCGGATCGTAGCCAAAACCGCCCTGCCCGCGCGGCGCTTGCAGGATTTCGCCATGCCATTCCGCCTCGGCGATCAGCGGCTGCGGATCGTCGGCATGACGCACCAGCACGATCACACAGTAGTAATGGGCGCTGCGGTCGGTGGCATGCGCCAGCGCCTGCAACAGTTTTTCATTGTTGCGCCGGTCCTGGTCTTCGCGCTGCCCGCTGCCCACCGCTTCGGCATACCGCGCGGAATGCACACCCGGCTCGCCACCCAGTGCATGCACACAAACGCCGGAATCATCCGCCAGCGCCGGCAAGCTGGTGAAGCGGCTCGCGTGACGGGCTTTGGTCAGCGCGTTTTCAATGAAAGTGTCGTAGGGTTCCTCGGCCTCGCTGACACCCAGCACGCCCTGCGGCACCACCTCGATATCCAGCGGCGCGAGAATCGCACCGATCTCGCGCAACTTGCCGGGATTGTTGGACGCAATGACGAGTTTGTTCATTTTTCAGAATCAAAAGCATTTGCCACAGAGCACAGGGAAAAATAAGATCGAATGAACAGGATGGACAGGATGGACAGGATGGACAAAATTTTTAGGAAAAAACCAGGACAACTGCAAAGGTGTTTTTCGTCCTGCCAATCCTGTCTATCTTGTCAATTTGAATCAAGGCTTTCTCTGTGATCTGTGGCTGAATTTGAATTGGGGTTTTCGTTACCCCAGCGCCGCGCGCTGCGCCGCCACCAGTTGCGTGATGCCATGCTGCGCAAGATCCAGCATCGCCTGCATCTCGGCACGGCTGAAAGGCTCGCCCTCGGCGGTGCCCTGGATTTCAATCATGCCGCCGCCTTCGGTCATCACCACATTCATGTCGGTGTCGCAGTTGGAATCCTCGGCGTAATCGAGATCCAATACCGGTGTGCCCTGGTAAACACCGACCGACACCGCGGCAACCGCTTCACGCACCGGTGTTGCCGTAATCCGTTTTTCACGAATCAGGAAATTCACCGCATCGACCAGCGCCACATAGGCGCCGGTGATGCTCGCGGTGCGTGTGCCGCCGTCTGCCTGCAGCACATCGCAATCGAGATGGATGGTGCGCGGTCCGAGGCGCTCGAGATCCACCACGGCGCGCAATGAACGCCCGATCAGGCGCTGGATTTCCTGGGTGCGTCCGGACTGCTTGCCGCGCGCCGCTTCGCGATCGGTGCGCGTATTGGTCGAACGCGGCAACATGCCGTATTCGGCAGTGACCCAGCCGCGATCGGTGCCGCGCAGATGCGGCGGCTGCTTTTCGAGCACGCTGGCCGTACACAGCACCTTGGTTGCGCCGAATTCGATGAGCACGGCGCCTTCCGCATGGCAGGTGAAATTGCGGGTGAGGCGGATGGCACGCAGCTCATCCGGTTTGCGCTGACTGGGTCGCACGGTGTTCCTTCGTTATGCTATGTTTCAAGGGTCAACATTATAAAGCCCCGCGATGACCCGCAGCTCAACGATCCACAGCATGACCGGTTACGCCACCGCTTCGCGCGAACTCGCCTGGGGCGCCGTCAGCGTCGAACTGCGCTCGGTCAACCACCGCTACCTCGATGTGTCGTTCCGCATGCCCGATGAACTGCGTCCGGCGGAACAGTCCCTGCGCGAAGCGATTTCGGGCGCGATGACCCGCGGCAAAATCGAATGCCGGGTGGCTTATGCGCTGCGCCAGGGCGCGCAGGGCGGCAGCGAAATCGACGCGACCCTGCTGGAGCAGCTGCTCACACTCAATGCCCGCGCCCGTGAAGCGCTGCCCGAAGCGAGACCGCTCGGTGTGGCCGACATCCTGCGCTGGCCCGGCATGCTCGGCGCCGACACGTTGCCTGTGGAAGAATTGCGCACAACAGCCGGCGAACTGATGCGCGATGCTCTGCGTGATTTCACCGCGGCGCGGGCGCGCGAAGGCGCCAAACTGGCGGCTGTCATACTTGAGCGCGCCGCCGAGATGCGCACCCGCATTGCCATCGTGCAGCCGCGCATGCCCGGCATCATTGCCGCCTTCCAGGAAAAACTGAACACGAGGCTGAAGGAAGCGCTGGTTTCGGCTGACGACGAACGCGTGCGCCAGGAAATCACGCTGTTCGTCAACAAGATCGACGTTGACGAGGAGCTGTCGCGGCTGGCCACCCATCTTGATGAACTGCAGCACATCCTGGAAAAAGGCGGCGCCTCGGGCAAGCGTCTCGATTTCCTGATGCAGGAACTCAACCGCGAAGCCAATACGCTGGGCTCCAAATCCGCCGACATTGAAGTGACCCGGGTGGCGATGGATCTGAAGCTGCTGATCGAGCAGATGCGCGAGCAGATCCAAAACATTGAATAACTGCGTCGAATAATTGCAAGCAGACAACAGCCAATAAGCATGAGCGGCAACCTCTACATTGTCAGTGCGCCTTCCGGCGCCGGCAAAACCAGCCTGGTGGCCACACTGCTGGAGGCCGACCGCGGCATCCGCAAATCGGTGTCGTACACCACGCGCGCGCCGCGCCCGGGTGAAGTCAACGGCAGTCATTATCATTTTGTCGGCAACGCGGAATTCGAGCGCATGGTGCAAGCCGGCGACTTCCTCGAATCAGCGCTGGTGCACGACTACCGTTATGGCACGTCGCGGAAATGGGTTGAGCAACAGATGGCCGCCGATGTCGACATCGTGCTCGAAATCGACTGGCAGGGTGCTGCCCAGGTGCGCAAACTGATGCCGGCGACGATCAGCGTGTTTATCCTGCCACCGTCTTTCGATGCCCTGCTGCGGCGGTTGAATGCCCGCGGTCAGGATCCTGCGCCCGTAATCGCCCGGCGGCTGGCCAACGCCCGCGAGGAAATCGCCCACGTTACGGACTTCGACTATGTTATTATCAACAGCGATTTCGGGACGGCGGCGAACGAACTGCAGGATGTGGTCCGCGCCGAGCGTCTGCGCACCCCGCGCCAGCTGAACCGGCATACTGATCTAATCAAACTACTCCAGCAGGAATAATCATGGCCCGCATCACCGTAGACGATTGCATGAAAATCATCCCCAACCGCTTTGAAATGACGCTCGCGGCGACATACCGCGCCCGCCAGTTGGCGAATGGCGCACAGCCG